>VGXD01000128.1 GCA_016873525.1 Nitrospira sp.
GCCAAGGGGAAGCTGCTCAAGCACCATGGGGTCTCCCCTGAGAAGTTTCCCCTCTACTTGTACGAGATGCAGTTCCGGTACAATCATCGGCACGAGGATCTCTTTCAGCTCCTCCTCGATGCCCTCACAAAACCGGTGCCAGATGTTTGATAATCACCTTTGCAAAAGCTATCCGTTCGATAAACGCCGTGAAGGGTGATGCGTGATGAGTAACGAGCCGCACAGTTTCGTCTCCACGTCACCCGTCACCCATGACGCATCACCTATGATTCAGGTGGCGGCCGGGGTGATCGCCTGCGAGGGGCGTTATCTGATCGCGCGCCGGAAGCCGGACGTCCATCTGGGAGGGTTCTGGGAGTTTCCCGGCGGCAAGCGCGAGGCCGGCGAGTCGCTGGAGGACTGCTTGCGTCGGGAACTGCGGGAGGAACTCGGCATCGAGATCACCGAACCGGTCCGGCTCAGGGTCGTCCAACACGAGTATTCGGAGAAGACGGTCGAACTGCATTTTTTTCTCTGCGCGATCCAAGGCGGGCAAGCGAGGGCCCTCGACTGCCACGAGGTCCGGTGGGTGACGCCGAAGGAGCTGCCGGATTTCGACTTTCCTCCGGCGGACCGCCCGCTGATCGAAGAGTTGATGGGAGAGGGTAAGAAAGGAACGAATGGCTGACGGCGAATGGTCGGATGAGGGTGCGCCGGAAACTTCCATCGGCCGTCGGCCGTTAGCCATCGGCGCGTCGTCATGAAAGTCGTACTCGACATTGAGACGGTTCAGGCGCCGCGCGAGGAGTGGGCGCGTCTTGTCGGGCTCGCGGGATCGTCCGAGGGCGACCCTGTGGCATGGCCGGAGCCGGCCGACAATCTCTTTGCCCATGCCGAAGCCGATGAGCGGAAGAGGGGCGAGGATGAGCTGTACGGAAAATCCTCCTTCGACGGAACCTTCAGCCGGATCGTGTGCGTCGGCCTGATCGTGTTTTCCGATCAAATGGAGCCGCATGGCGCGGTGTCCTGGTATGGGGCTGACGAGAAAGAGTTGCTGCGGCAGTTTTGGGCCAGGCTCGGCCAGATCAGGCCGTCGCTCTTCATCACCCATAACGGGTTGGGGTTCGATCTGCCCTTCATCAAAAAACGGTCCATCATTCACCAGGTCAAGCCGGGGCTTGAAATCAATCTGGCCAAGTTTCGCACCGAGCCGGTCTACGACACGATGGCGGTCTGGAGCAATTGGGACATGCGAGGCTGGGTCAAGCTGGATGTGCTGGCACGGGCGCTCAAGGTCGAAAGCAAGTCGGGCAGCGGAAAGCAGGTGGCGGAGATGTGGGCCAAGGGACAGGGCAAGGAGATCGCCGAGTATTGCCTCCAAGATACCTACGTGACCTATGCCTGCTATTCCCGGATGAATTTTCGCGAGCCGTTGTCCAGCGAGGTGGTGTTGCTGGGCAAGGAATTGGTCGAAGTGCGTTAGCGAAACGTACAGGCCCGGCCGCCCGTGCGGCGCCGCCCGCCGTCAAGGTTGGGAGTCTGACGGCGGCTGGGCCGGCTTCGTTTTCTTTTTCGAGGGCTGCTTCTTCCGCTCCGGTTCCTGTTCAGCCAACTGCTTCTTGATCGCCTTCAATTCCTCCTTCAAGGCTTCCAACTCGCTTTCGACCTGTTTCCCTGACGCGCTCGGAGTCGGGGCGAGAGGCGGTTGACTCTGAATGGCTGAAGCCGGAGGTTGGGGGCTTTCGCCCGGCTGTGCCGGTTGCGAGGGAGGCTGAGGAGCCGGCGCCTTGGGCTCCGGCAACTTTGCGAGCAACTCGTAGTCGATGATGATCGGAGTCAGGTGCGATTCCCCCAGTAGCCCGGGTTTTTGGTAGGACTCAGGCCGCAACGCGCTCTTGGGGCTAAACAGGATTTCCATCCGATCCAGTTCGGCCGTGTCGGGGAGGCGGCGGTTGGGCATGTTGATGCTGTCCGGATGGCCGGGTTTTTGATGGTACTCGGTCAGGGTGAAGTAGAGGGACAGCCCATAGACATAGAGCGTTCCCGTGGAGGTCTCCATTTGGAGGCCGTAAGTCGGAGGCTCGGATGAGCCGACGGCGGCTCCTCCGCTCTCCGACATCGAGAAGAGCTTGGCCTGGGTCCTCGGCGGATGGGCCAGGCGGAATCGAATTTGTTGGGTCGGGGAGGCTTTCGAGAGCGCCGTGACGATCAGCGGAGCGAGGAAGGCGATCTCCTCGTTTGAAAAGGCGCGCCGGGGTTTGTTCTGCGTTTCGAAGAGAGATTCCGCTGCGCTTTGCTCTCCTTGCACGAGGACGCCGCGCAGCACCCGTGAGATGGTCTCGGTCGGCAGGGAAACAGGGTGCGCCGCTTGGAGGTATCGGTTGGACATGGGCTCCAGGTAGACCGCGCCCTTCTGGCTTTGGTGAATGACGGCTTCCGGCGCGGGGGCCGTGGCGCAGCCGGCCGTGAGGAAGCAGAACAAGGCCAGGGGCAGCGTCGTGCGCTTGAACAGGGAGTCAGGTTGATCCGTCGATTTTCTCATGCCACCCTTCGGCGGCCCATAATATCACAAGACCGGTGCGAGACAAACAAACGGTTGACAGGGGCGGCAGGGCTTGTTATAATAGCCCCCGCAATCAGTGCCCGGGAGGGTGGACAGCGTGGTCCCTCCTTTCGGTGACACAGAACCGAGGACAATGGCGTCCTTTTGGTCCATGACGGACCGGAAGGGCGTTTTTTTTTGCCTGGGCCCTCCGGTCTTGCTGCGCAGCGAACGATCGGCAGACGTGAGGAGGTCATTCGGAGCATGAAAAGGCAGAGTTGGAAAAGTGTCGGCTCGGCGCTGGTCGCGGTTCTGTTGTTGGCGACCGCAGCGCCGGTATTGGCTCAGGAACAGAAGGACGGTGGTCCGAAGCCCATGCTTGAGGAGAGGCACAAGCAGGAGGTGGCTCCGCAGGAAGAAGAGGGAGCCGGTCGGCTGATTCGCAAGGAAGAGCCTGCCGTGCATCTCTGCGCCGGCTGTTTGAGCGCGATTTACTCCGAGGGGAGCAAGGGCACGATCACGCCTTACGGGCGCGTCGAGTTGGATGCGATCTACAGCAGCCGAAACAATAACCCGCTGGACCCAGGTCAGTTCAACGGATACGCCACGGCGGCCGGCAAGGGGAACAATGCGTCCAGCACCCTGAACCCGCGCTACAGCGTCTTCGGTATCCGTGCGGATCGAACCGACGGGAAACACAGCCTCACCGGCGTCGTCGAAGTGGACTTCTACGGACAGACGGACAATGCCGGCAACATCCCGCCTCGTCTGCGCCTGGCCAACGTGCGGTACACGAATAACAAGACCAGCATCACGGCCGGCATGGACTGGACCCCGATCATGGCCCTGCACCCGGACCTGATCGACTTTTCGATCATGGGTTACGGCGGGAACCTCTGGCAACGTCTTCCGCAGGTCACCGTCCGGCATCAATTCAACGAGAATGTCGAGGGGCTGCTGACCGTCATGCGGTTCGAGCGCGGCCTCTCGGCCTGCTGCGGCAACACCCAGGTGCGGCCGACCACATCAACCTCGGTCGGAGGCGGTTCGACCAATACCGCGCCGTTCAACGATCCGGTGCAACATCCTTACTATGGGGGCAGGCTGGCCTATAGCGGAACCGGGAGTCTGCAGGGGACGATGATCGCGGCCAGCGTGGGATACCGGTACTATCGGTCTGCGCCGCTTTCAGGAACCACCACGCAATGTTCGCCATTCTGCTCCGGCCGGGACGTGAACTCCTACCTGGTCGGCGTCGAGTTGGTGCAGCCGCTTGCCAGGACTCTGAAGTTTTCAGGCGAGGTCGCCTATGGTCAGGGGCTTGGGGTGGAGTTCTTCCGCTACAACCAGGAATTGAACCTCTCGACCGGCAAGCCGATCCGCACGTTGGTTGGCTGGGGCCAGTTGAGCTATGCTCCGACCAAGTCCTATACCTTCCTGGCCGGCTACGGCTTCGACAACCCGAACAAGGACGACCTGCGGGGGAGCACGACGGGCGACAACATCCAGTATCTCTCCAACCAACGGACCTATCTCACGATGGTCAAGCCCATCTGGGCCGACTTGTACTTGGGCGCGGAGTTCCAGAACCTCTGGACCCAGTGGACGACCACGGAGCGGTTCTCCGGGCAACAGTACAATCTGTCGATGTGGTACAACTTCTAAATCCGAGCTGATGGCGAATAGCTGAGAGCCAGAAGAAAGAGGAGATACGTCCATGAAAGAAGTCGATAAAAAAGAGCCGTCGCAAGAAGTCGTGACGGGCGGGGAGCAGTCACGCCGGCAATTTTTGGCCAACAGCACGAGGACTGCGGCCGGGATCGGCGTCGCGGCCTTGTTGGGGAATCTGGGGTCCTGGGCGCTTTCCCATGCGGCGGACAAGGAGCCGATCAAGATCGGCATCCTCCATTCTTTGAGCGGCACGATGGCGATCAGCGAGGTCTCGCTCCGCGACGTGGTCCTGATGGCGGTGGAGGAGATCAACGCCAAGGGCGGCGTGCTGGGCCGCAAGATCCAGCCGGTGGTGGTGGACCCGGCTTCCAACTGGGACCTCTTCGCCGAGAAGGCCAAACAGTTGTTGTTGGTGGACAAGGTGGCGGTGGTCTTCGGCTGTTGGACATCGGTCAGCCGCAAGTCCGTGCTGCCGGTCTTCGAGAAGAACAACGGGCTGCTCTTCTATCCGGTGCAGTACGAAGGGGAGGAATGCTCCCGCAATGTCTTCTACACCGGCGCGGCGGTGAACCAGCAGGCGGTGCCGGCGGTGGAATACTTGATGAGCAAGGAAGGGGGCGGGTTCAAAAAGTTTTACCTGCTCGGCACCGACTACGTGTATCCGCGCACGACGAACAAAATTCTGCGGGCCATGTTGCTGGCCAAGAAGGTGCCGGCGGCCAACATCATGGAAGAGTACACGCCGTTCCACCATCAGGACTATCAGACCATCGTCGGCAAGATCAAAAAGTTCTCCGCCGGCGGCGGGGCCTGCGTGATCAGCACGATCAACGGGGACAGCAACGTGCCCTTCTACAAGGAGTTCGCCAATCAAGGGCTGCGGGCGGAGGATGCGCCGATCATGGCCTTCAGCGTGGCGGAGGACGAGCTGCGCGGGATGGACACGACCGCGCTGGTCGGGCACCTGGCGGCCTGGAACTATTACCAGAGCGTGGAGACCCCGCAGAACAAGCAGTTCGTGGCCAACTTCAAGGCCTACTGCAAGAAGAACAACCTGCCGGACGGAGACAAGCGGGTCACGGACGATCCGATCGAAGCGGCCTACTTCGGCGTCCACGTCTGGAAACAGGCGGTGGAGAAGGCCGGCAAGACCGACGTGGATGCGGTCCGCAAGGCCGTCTATGGGCAGAAGTTCCTTGCGCCGGGCGGCGAGATCAAGATGGACGAGGCCAATCACCATACGAACAAGCCGGTCCTGATCGGGGAAATCCTGAAGGACGGGCAGTTCAAGGTGGTCTGGCGGTCGAAGGGCCTGGTCAAGCCGGAGCCCTGGAGCGAGTACACGAATCCGGACAAGGGCTGCGACTGGATCAGCCACCAGGGGACGTATCAGAAGAAGGCGTAACGACGCCGGCAAGTTCATGGCGCAATGAGAAGAGCACTCTGGTTTTTGTTCCTGGGGTTCTGCGCCCTCTGGAGCAACAGCGTACAGGTGCGGGCGGAGGAGTCGGCGGCGGCTCCTCCGCCCGCTGCCGTTGAGAAGGCCCTGGCCGATCTGTCGAGCGAGGATCCGGCCATCCAGGATGCGGCTGTCTTGGCCTTGATCGAACAAGGCGACGACGGCCTGCTCCCACGGCTGGAAGAATTGCGAATCAACGCGGACCGGGGCCTGCGGATGGCGCTGAAGCCCGTCATCGACCTGCTCCGGAACAAAAGCAAACTGCACAGCCCTGACGCCAACGTGCGCCGGTCCGCGGCGGCGGACCTCTCCGTCATCGGCAAGCCGATCGTCGTGATCTGGTTGGAAGACGCGCTCAAGACCGAGCCGGATCGGTGGGTGCGGTATACGATCGAGGAGTCCGTCAGTCTCATCAAGCTGACGAACAATGACCCGCGAATCACGATCGCGGCGGCGACCAAGCTCGGCGAGCTGCGCAGCCAGAATGCCGTTCCGCTCTTGCAGGAACTGGCGAAGGGGACGGGCTCGGAGGCCGGCGAGGGAGCCGTCCAGGCGGAGCCGGCGATGGTGGCGAGGGCGGCCACAGAGGCGATTGAGCGGATCGAGTCCTGGGGAAGCTGGACCAGCGCCATCGAGACCCTGTTTCGCGGCATCAGCCTCAGCTCCGTGCTCTTGCTGATGGCCTTGGGCTTGGCGATCA
>VGXD01000129.1 GCA_016873525.1 Nitrospira sp.
ATTCCGGCCGTTTCTTGTCCGCTACCCCTGTCGAAGGGGACGCAGGTGTTCCTCGCCCACGGCGGAGGCGGGCGTCTCATGCAGGCGTTGATCGGCGAGGTGTTTCTGCCCGCCTTCGACAATCCGCTCCTGGCTCAACGGCACGACGGGGCGGTGTTCCCCGTCGAGGCGGGGCGGCTGGCCTTTACGACCGATTCCTACGTCGTGCAGCCGCTGTTTTTCCCGGGCGGAGACATCGGCAGCCTGGCGGTCTACGGCACGGTGAACGACCTGGCCATGTGCGGCGCCAAGCCCCTGTACTTAAGCGCCGGCTTCATCCTCGAAGAAGGATTTCCGCTGGAGACGCTGCAACGTATCGTGGCTTCCATGGCCGAGGCGGCGCGACTGGCGCAGGTCCAGCTCGTGACCGGCGACACCAAGGTGGTGGATCGCGGCAAGGGGGATGGGATCTTCATCAATACGGCCGGCATCGGGCTTGTGCCGTCCGGTGTCACGGTCGGCCCGCAATGGGTGCGACCGGGGGATCGAATCCTCTTGAGCGGCGACCTCGGCAGGCACGGCATGGCGGTGCTCAGCAGGCGGGAGGGCTTAGGGTTCGGCGGCGGGTTGGAAAGCGATGTCGCCCCCCTCCACGACGTGGTCGCGGATCTCTTGCGAAGCGGCGTGGAGGTCCATTGCCTGCGCGACCTGACCCGTGGAGGGCTGGCCGGCGCGCTCAACGAAATCGCCGCGGTTGCGAAGGTCGGACTGACCATCGACGAGCCGCGCATCCCCGTGCGGGAGCCGGTCCGGGGAGCCTGCGAAATCTTCGGATTGGATCCGCTCTACGTGGCCAATGAAGGGCGGTTCGTCGCCTTCGTGCCGGCCGCAGAAGTCGAGCCGGCTTTGGCGGTCTTGCGACGCCACGAGGTCTCGCGCCATGCGTCGCCGATCGGGACCGTCGCGGAGGCGCCTGCGCCGCTGGTCGTGTTGCAGACCCAATTGGGCACGAACCGCATCCTGGACCTCCTCTCCGGCGAGCAGTTGCCCAGAATCTGCTAGCAAAACCTTCCAAACGTGACGGGCCGTGGCGCCTCTGGTCGGAGGGGAGGGACTGGTCTGAGGGCAGGCGGGAGCGTAGGGCCCGGAGACCGCTCTAAGGGAGCAACGAAAAGGAGGCGGGGAGCTGCGGCGGGACAGCCTGGGCTTCAAGAGGGAGGCCGAAGAAGTAGCCCTGCATTTCATAGCAGCGCTGCTCCTTGAGGAAGGTCGCTTGCAGCACGGTTTCCGTACCCTCGGCAATGACGCGGAGGCCGAGGTGCTGTGCGAGGGTGATGATCGTTTTGATGATGGCCGCGTCCTTTTCGCTGCTCCCAATGTTGCGGACGAAGGATTGGTCGATCTTGAGCGCATCCAATGGGAAGTGTTTGAGGTAGCTGAGCGACGAGTAGCCGGTTCCAAAGTCGTCGATCAGAAGACGCAGGCCGAGCGCGTGCAAGTTTTGGAGCGCATCCATCGTGCGGCCGCTGCTCTCGAAGAGGAGGCGTTCCGTGAGTTCGAGTTCCAGCGTGTCGGCAGGCAGCTCGCTCTCCTTGAGGAGGGCTTTGATGAGTTCGAAGAGGTTCTGCTCCTGAAACTGTCGGCGCGAGAGATTGACGGCCAGGCGCAAGCGGGGGAACCCCATCTGGTGCCAGGCACGGAGCTGGCGACAGGCTGTCTGAAGCGCCCATTCGCCGATGGGGACAATCATGCCGTTCTCCTCGGCGAGCGGGATAAACGTGTTGGGGCTGACGAGTCCGCGTTCGGGATGGCGCCAACGAAGGAGGGCCTCCAAGCTGACGATGCGCCCCTGTTGGACGTCGATGACCGGCTGGTAGACGAGGGACAGTTCCTGCCGATCGAGCGCGTACCGAAGGCTGGTTTCCAAGGCGTGCCGTTCCGTGGTTTGCGCCCGCATGTTTGCCGAATAGAATGCGACGGTGCCGCGACGCTCTTTGGCGGCGTACATCGCGGTGTCGGCGCAGGCAATGAGATCCTCGACGTCCGCGGTGTCATTCGGGAACATGGCCACGCCGACGCTCGCGGCAACAAAGGTGGTGTGGGGACCCAGGGCGACCGGCGGCGCGAGGGCCTTGAGAATCCGGTCGGCGATTTCGCCGGCGAGGGTCTGATTCGTGAGGTCCTCGATGATGATGGTGAATTCATCGCCGCCCAGTCGCGCGACCGTATCGCCTGTTCGCACGGCGGCCAGGAGGCGACCGGCCACTTCTTTTAAAAGCTCGTCGGCTAACGTGTGGCCGAAGGTATCGTTGATCAGCTTAAAGCGGTCGAGGTCGAGAAAGAGCAGGGCGGCCTGACGTCCGGTGCGGGCTGCGCGGGCCAGGGCTTTTCTGAGCAGGACCATGAGCAAGCGCCGATTGGGAAGTCCGGTGAGGGGGTCGCAGTGGGCCAGTTCTTCCAAGCGCGCTTCGACCTGCTTGCGCGCGGTCAGATCCTGGAACGTCAGGACCGTTCCCATGTGCCCGGCGTCGTTCAGCATGGGGGACGCGGTATATTCGACCGGGAATGACGAGCCATCCTGACGCCAGAACGTTTGGTCGGAAAACTTCTGGACGCTGAAGAGACGCTCGTCATCGTCGGCGCTCTCGGACGGCATGGTGAACGGGTGGCGTTGGATCGCAGAAGGCCAATGCAAATCGATGAGGTCGGGGACCTCGTAGCCGAGCATGCGCGCGGCGGCCTGATTGGCAAACGAGCAGTAGCCCTTCGGCGTGAGCCCGACGACGCCCTCGGTCGTCGATTGCAAGAGGGCTTGGTGCAGATTTTTTTGCTCCTGGGTATGGGCCTCCTCGTTCTTGGCATCGATGAAGGCGCCCACGGTTTTCCCAAGCTCCGCCATCAAGGCCAGCAGGTGTTCGTCCGGTTCTTGGGGCGTTTGTGTCAGGACTTCGATGACCCCGATAAAGCTCAGTCGGCCTTCGATCGGAAAGGCGAAGGCGCTGTGAATCCCGGCCGCGCCCGCGATCTCAGCGCGGGGGAAATTAGGAGCGTTGCGAATATCGGCAATCCAGGCCGGTTGGCGGGTTGCCCAAACCCCTCCCGGCAAGCCGACGCCGGATTCAAACGCGGTGGACCGGTTTTGCGCGTCGAATGCGTCCGCGTCCAGCGCAGGCTGATGCCAGGTGGTCTGTGCGCGCAAAGTATTCGAGGCGTGATTGACCAGCCAGAGCGTGCTCAGTTCCCAGCCGGTGTACTCGCAGATGGTTTGGAGCAGGCGAGGCAGGACGGCCGGCGCGTTTTTCGATCCGACGAGGGAAAGCACCGCCGTCAAGTCGCGCATCCGCTGGTAATCGTGCGGATGCCTCTGCGTGAGGAGGCGTTGCTGGCGTGAGCGCAAGCTCATAGGCATAGACCTAGGTATACGCATCCATTACATTATCGGTTGAAACGGCCAATACTTGATACGATTTTGAGACAATCGCTCCAGGGGAGCTTCAACCGGAAACCGGGGCGACCTCATCCGGCAACGCCGCCGAACGAGAGTTGCGCGCAAATTATTTTTCCATCTTTCAGGCTACACAAAGCGGTCGCAACCTGTTACACTGAACCCCCGAAAGTATTCATCTGCATCGCGGTCGCAGAGACTACGGGAAAGCTGCTTGCAATAGACGCGCGTCCCCATCGTCTAGCCTGGCCTAGGACGCTGGCCTTTCAAGCCAGCAACACGGGTTCAAATCCCGTTGGGGACGCCATATTTCTTCCGCGCGTTTCTCACACCACGTCATCGATGGTTCTGCGAAGCCGGGGGCGTTCATGCGGCTCTTACGCATAGCGGGGCGAGCAGGGGGAGCGATCCTGGCCGGTCTCCTGGCCGTCGGGATCGGAGGGGCCACGGACGCGCCCAGCAATCCTCCGACGCCGGCTTCGTCCGAGGCGCCGATCGAGCTGGCCGGGAAGGATGGGGCGCCGATGGTCGTGATCCCGGAAGGCCCCTTTACCATGGGCAGCAACGAGGGCGCCGGCAACGAGCGGCCGGAACACAAGGTCTTTCTGGATCGATACGCCATCGACAAGTTCGAGGTCTCCATCAGCCTCTACGCCAAGTTTTTGCAAGCGGCCAAATATGCGCCGCCTTCGACTTGGGACGACGAGTCGGTCACCGCTGCGGGGGATCGACCGGCGGTGGGCTTGAGCTGGGCGGATGCCGAGGCCTACTGCCGATGGGCGGGGAAGCGGCTGCCGACGGAGGCGGAGTGGGAGAAAGCCGCGCGCGGGGCCGACGGCCGACGCTATCCCTGGGGCCACATGCAACCCTTTGTCGACATCGCCAACTACAATCGCGGCGTCTGGGTGAGCGATGCCGTGACCCTCGCGCCGGTGGCCGGCGGCGTGCAGGGGATGAGCGTGCGGCATGGGACCAAGGAAGGGGGCAAGAGCCCCTACGGACTGTATCAGATGGCCGGCAATGCGGCGGAATGGGTGGCCGACTGGTACGATCGGGAGTACTACCAGAAAAGCCCGGCGCGGAACCCCAAGGGGCCCGGCTCGGGCGACAAGCGCGTGATCAGAGGCGGGTCGTGGAACGACCCGCCGGCCAACATCCGCACGACCGCCAGGGTCTCGGCCGAGCCCGATTTTCAGGACCGCGCGATCGGTGCGCGTTGCGCCATGGACGTCCCGAAATAGTTGTCCGTTGACGGAGCCGACCGCGCAGGCCATCGGCGCACCATCAAGTGGGCCCACTAGAAGAGGAGAGTCGATATGCCAACACATCCTAAAGTCACCGCGGCCAAGCGTCAGCGTGAGCGCGACAAGGCTGAAAAGCGGAAAGAAAAAGAACTCCGACGGACGGAGCGGAAAAAAACGAAGGACCTCGTGGTCCGCAATCCGGATGAGGCGGATCCCGATTTGGAAGGGATGCGCCCTGGTCCCCAGGCCCCTCTGTACTATTAACGGCTGCCGGAGGCCGGCCGGTGTCCGACCCTGATCGTGATGTTCGCGACCTTCGATCCAGCCGGCTGGCCAAGCTGTTTCTTCTGGCCGGCGTCGTGCTGCTGGTGTTGACCCTGCTCTCGTTCTGGCTGGGATCGATCCTTGCCCAGAAAAAATCCACCTCCCAAGCCTCTCCCCTCGATCCTGCCATGGTGCCGTTGGTCACGGGGCTGGAACCGATCCCGGAGATCTTTGCCAAGGCGGGTTGTCCGGTCTGTCATGCGATCCCCGGCATTCCCGGCGCCGAAGGGCGTGTGGGGCCGAAACTTGCCCTGGGCAGGACCGGCCCGCTCCGGTTGCAAGACCCTGCCTACGCGGGGCAAGCCAAGACCGTGCACGAGTATGCGATCGAATCGATTCTCAGCCCCGGGGCCTACGTCGTGCCCGGCTTCCCGGATCGCGTCATGCCGCGCTGGTACGGACAGAAGATCAGCGCCGGGGCGTTGGAGAAGATCGCCGCCTACCTGGAATCGCTCAGCGAGTAATGGGTGATGTGTGAAGGGTGAAGGGTGATGGGTAGAGGGGGCCAGATTCTTCACCCATGACCCATGACGCATCACGGATCACGGTTTTTCTGCGGGCTAGAGTTTTCGGCGCGGACCGCCGAGGGGCGGGATACCTTTGATCTGAAACCCGGCCGGTTTGTTCGCTTCGGCATTTTCCGGGGAGGCCCCGGCGTCGTCGCCCGTGTTGAGTCCGGCCAGCTTGATTTTCAAACGCAGGTTGTTCGCGCTGTCCGAGTTGGCGAGGGCTTGCTCGAGCGAAATCTTCCCGTCCTTGTAAAAATTGAACAGGGCGTGATCGAAGGTCTGGCAGCCTTCCTGAACCCCTTGCTCCATGGCTTCTTTGAGATGGTCGGTCTCGCCCTTCTTGATGAGGTCTTTGATGCGAGGGGTATCCAGGAGCACTTCCAGGGCGGCCACCCGTTTGCCGTCGGCGGAGGGAATCAGGCGCTGTGAGATGATGGCGCGCAGGTTCATGGACAGTTGCAGATAGATCTGGGCGTGGCGCTCGATGGGGAAGAAGTTCAGGATGCGCTCGATGGCCTGGTTCGCGTTGTTGGCGTGGAGGGTTCCCAGGCAGAGGTGGCCGGTCTCGGCAAAGGCGATGGCCGCTTCCATAGTGTCGGTGTCGCGGATCTCGCCGATGAGGATCACGTCCGGCGCCTGGCGCAGGGTGTTTTTCAGCGCGGCTTGGAACGACAAGGTGTCGAAGCCGACTTCCCGCTGCGTGATGATCGACTGTTTGTGCCGGTGGACGAACTCGATCGGGTCCTCGATCGTGACAATGTGCTCGTTCCGCGTCCGGTTTATGTGGTCGATCATGGACGCGAGCGTCGTGGACTTCCCCGAGCCCGTCGCGCCGGTCACGAGGATGAG
>VGXD01000130.1 GCA_016873525.1 Nitrospira sp.
CTTGTCTCCGCACTACCAGGGAGTTGATATGGAAAAAGCCAAACTGGAACTGGTTGTCGGGGCCTTTGTCTTGCTGGGAATCGCCTGTTTGGGCTACCTTTCCATCAAGTTGGGCAAGTTGGAGGTCATCGGGGGGCACCTCTATGAAGTCCAAGCCGAGTTCACGTCGGCGACGGGGCTCAAGCCCGGCGCCTCCGTGGAGATCGCCGGGGTGGAAGTCGGGCGGATCAAGACCATCAAGCTGAAAGAGGACCAAGCGTTGGTGACGATGGCGATTCATGACGACGTGAAACTGTATACCGACACCATCGCGTCGATCAAAACACGCGGTATCATCGGGGACAAATTCGTCACCGTGTCGCCTGGCGGGGGCGGCGAACCGCTCAAGGCGGGGGAGAAGATCAGAGATACGGAAGCGGGGCTTGACCTGGAGGAACTCGTCAGCCAATACATCCACGGCAAGGTGAATTAACGCATGACCGGCCGGCGAGGAAGGGGAGGAGTGCGTATGGAAGCGACACAGGGGTTTCGGCGGCAAGGAAGATCGACGGTTGGGTTGGGCTCGTGGAGGCTGGCGCTGTTGGTGATGGGGGTTGGGGGTGCCCTGCTGGCGGCCGGGTTGCCGGCGCAGGCCGCCGGTCCGGCCACCGATGCGGTGAAGGGCACGGTCGACGAGGTCGTCCGCATTCTGCAAGACAAAGAGATGAAGAAGCCGGATCATACCGAGGAGCGTCGCCGGCTCCTGGAAAAAGCCATCGGGAACCGGTTCGATTACGATGAAATGGCCAAGCGAACCTTGACCACGCAGTGGGCGAAATTGAACCGGGACGAGCAACAGGAGTTCGTCGTGCTGTTCAAGCGGCTCTTATCCAATACCTATGCCGACAAGATCGAGGGCTACTCCGGCGAGCCGGTCCAGTATCTCAATGAGCGTCAACAGGAGGGGTTTGCCGAGGTCAAGACCAAGGTGGTCTCCGGCAAGGCGGAAATTCCGTTGGACTACCGGCTGATGAACAAGTCCAACGACTGGCGCGTCTACGATGTGGTCGTGGACGGGGTCAGTCTCGTGAAGAATTATCGCGGGCAGTTCGACAAGGTCATCCACTCGTCCTCCTATGCCGACCTGGTCGAGAAGTTGCGCAAAAAGTCCGATAAATTCGTGGCTCAGTAGGAAGCGGCCATCGTTTGCGGCGGTCTGGCTCAATGGCCGCCTGCAAATAATTTCCTCCGGTTGCACGTCCTCTGCCGGGACCAGCCCTGTTGCCGACGGTCATGCCCTGCCCCAAGCGGGCAATGGCTGTCGGTTGCCGTTCGTTGTTTCAGTCTAACCGCTTGACATTACGAAGAACTCTATGAGACACTTGGCGCAATTCTGTACAATCTGGAAGTGTTTCCGCCCGGTTTCCAGCCAGGGTGCCTCTTCTCAATTCCAGAAACCGGAGTGCAGTTAACGGGAGAAATCCATCATGGCCTTGTTAAAAACAATAAACAGCCCTTCGGACTTGAAACGCCTGTCGCCGGAGCAATTCCCTGAGCTGTGTCAGGAAATCCGCGAACAAATCATCTCGACCGTGTCGAGCGTCGGCGGCCACTTGGCGTCCAATTTGGGCGTTGTTGAGCTGACGGTGGGCCTGCACTACCTGCTGAATACTCCGCAGGATCAGATCGTCTGGGACACGAGCAACCAGGCCTACACCCACAAGCTGCTGACGGGGCGTCGCGAGCAGTTCCACACGTTGCGGCAATACGGCGGGCTCAGCGGGTTCTGCAAGCGGGAAGAGAGCGACCACGACACGTTCAACGCCGGTCACGCCGGCACCGGGGTGTCGGCGGCGCTGGGGTTGGTCGAGGCGCGCGAACAGCTCGGCCGCCACAACAAGGTAGTCTGCGTGGTGGGCGATGGCGCGATGACCGCCGGGATGACCCTCGAGGGACTGCACCATGCCGGAGGGCTGCACAAGGATTTCCTGGTGGTCCTGAACGACAACCAGATGTCGATTTCCAAGAACGTCGGGGCGATCTCGGCCTACCTGAACCGGACCTTCACGGGCGAGTTCTACAGCCGGGTGAAGGAAGAGACGCAGCATTTCCTGCGCGCGATTCCTCAGATCGGCCAGCCGATGCAAAAGTTGGCGCGCCGGGCCGAAGAGTTGGCCAAGGGAATCATTCTGCCGGGACTGTTGTTCGAGGAATTGGGCTTCCGTTACGTCGGGCCGATCGACGGACATAACTTCGAGCACCTCCTGCCGACGCTCGAGAACGTGTTCAAGCTGAAGGGCCCCACCCTGTTGCACGTGATCACGAAGAAGGGGCTGGGCTACGAACCGGCGATGAAGGACCCGGTCTGGTTCCATGCCTGTCCGGCTTTTGTGCGCGAGACCGGTGTGCCGGCCAAGAAGGCGGCGCGGCCGTCCTATACGGCCCATGCGATGCAGGCCTTGGTGAGGCTTGCGAGGAAGGATGCGCGCATCGTGGCCATTACTGCGGCCATGTGCGAAGGGACCGGGCTCACGGCGTTCGAGAAGGAATTCCCGAACCGGATCTACGATGTCGGGATTGCGGAACAGCATGCCGTGACGTTTGCCGGCGGTCTGGCCACGCAGGGATTGCGTCCGGTTGTGGTCATGTACTCGACCTTCCTCCAGCGGGCCTACGACCAGGTTATCCATGACGTGGCGACGCAGAACTTGCCGGTGACGTTCTGCCTCGACCGAGGCGGATTGGTGGCGGAGGATGGCACGACGCACCACGGGGCCTTCGACTATGCCTATCTCCGGCATATGCCGAACATGGTGGTCATGGCGCCGAAAGACGAAAATGAATTGCAGCACATGGTGCAGACCTGTCTCAGCTACGAGGGGCCGGCCTCGGTGCGGTACCCGCGCGGGAGCAGCCTGGGCGTGACGATCGACGCCGAGCCGGTGGCTTTGCCGATCGGGAAGGGCGAGTTGTTGCGGGAGGGAACCGACGTGGCGATCGTGGCCATCGGGGTCACGGTCTGGCAGGCGGTCGAGGCCGCCAAGCGGTTGGAGGCGGAGGGCGTGTCGGCGGCGGTCGTGAACGCCCGTTTCGTCAAGCCGTTGGACGGCGAATTGATCGGTGCGGTGGCGAAGCGCGTGCGCTGCCTTGTGACGGTAGAGGAAGGCGCGCGGATGGGCGGTTTCGGATCGGCCGTGTTGGAATCGCTCTCCGACCAAGGGATTCAGGTGCCGACCAAAGTTGTCGGATTGCCGGATTGGTACATCGAGCAGGGGCCGCAAGACCTGCTGAGGGAGAAATACGGATTGACGGCGGACGGCATCTACGAGAGCGCCAAGGCCCTGCTCGCTCAGGTGTCGCCGGAACTTCTGCCCGCCCAGGAAGCCCCGGGTCGCGGGGGGCGGCGCGCGGAGTTCTCCCTGACGCATCGCGCGGTCGAAGGGGACGAACAGGGGAGCTGACGGAGCGGCATCCGACGGAACGCATGCACATCTCTCGGCGAAAAACCAGGCAGATTGCGGTCGGGCGGGTGAAGATCGGCGGCGATGCGCCGGTCTCCGTCCAGTCGATGACCTCGACCGATACCCGCGACGTGGCGGCGACGGTGGAGCAGATTCGCCGGCTGGAACAGGCCGGGTGCGAATTGATCCGCGTGGCCGTGCCCGACATGGTTGCGGCGGAGGCCCTGCCGAAGATCAAGGCGCAGATGACCGTGCCCTTGATTGCGGACATTCACTTCGACCATCGCCTGGCCTTGAAAGCGGCCGAGGTGGTGGACTGCGTGCGGATCAATCCGGGCAACATCGGAGCCTGGTGGAAGACGGCCGAAGTCATCAAGGCGGTCAACGACCATGGGATTCCTCTCCGGGTCGGCGTCAACGGGGGCTCCCTGGAGCGGGAACTCTTGGAGAAGTACGGCTATCCGACCGCCGAGGCGCTGGCCGAGTCGGCCCTGAACGCCGTCCGCGCGCTCGAAGATGTCGGGTTCACCAACATGAAAGTGTCGCTCAAGGCTTCGGACGTCCACATGGCCATGGACGCCTATTGGCTGTTTGCCCAGCAATCGAATTACCCGCTGCACATCGGCATTACCGAAGCCGGCACCGCCATGACCGGCGCCGTCAAGTCCGCCATCGGCTTGGGCTGGCTCCTGACCAACGGGATCGGCGACACGTTGCGGGTCTCCTTGGCCGCGGATCCGGTCGAGGAAGTGAAAGTCGGGTTTGAAATTCTGAAGTCGCTCGAGTTGCGCCATCGCGGGATCAACGTCATCGCCTGTCCGACCTGCGGGCGGGTGGAGATCGACGTGGTGCGCCTGGCCAACGAGCTTGAGCAGCGCTTGGGCCACATCAAGGCGCCGCTCAACGTGTCGGTGCTGGGGTGCGTCGTCAACGGAATCGGCGAAGGCAAGGAAGCGGATATCGGCATTGCCGGCGGCGAAGGCGTCGGGATCTTGTTCAAGAAGGGCAAGTTGGTCCGGAAGGTTCCGATGGAGGAACTGATGGAGACGCTGATCCAGGAAGTGGAGTCCTTGGCGAAGGAAAAAGAAGCCGAGGGGGCGGATAATAGTCCGGCGGCGGTTGCGGCGAACGAGGACGCGTGGGCGTTGTCCGGTCAAACCGTCGGCTATCGGTCCGACCATCGGTCGACCCTGGGTCGCGAGATTCCCGTCCTGCCGAACAAGCGGTGAGTGATTGCCGCTGCGCCGGTTCTTCCTGGCGTTGCATCGTCAGACGACAAGCGAAAGGCTCATGACACAGGCCGGAGGCGGGGATGGGCCCGTTCTATCCATCGTCCGTCCCGTTGCGACAGGGCGCCCCTGTTTGCGTTGAGTCGGACAAGACAGGTCGTGATAGATTGCAAGGGTTGCGGGGCGCCGTACCCAAGTGGCTAAGGGAGCAGTCTGCAAAACTGCGATGCGGCGGTTCGAACCCGCCCGGCGCCTCCACGTTTTTCCCCATGCACGGCCGTGTCGGAATGCGCCCAGGCGTTACGGACGCAGGCAGGTGCAACGGTACTCGCAAGCGACGATGCGCGGGAGCCAGGCAGCCCTGGCTCCTGTTGTAATAGATGAGAGGAGCACAGGATGGCTGTCCCAGTGTCTCAGATGTATACGGTCGTCAAATATGTGCTGACGCAGAAAGTCCAAGGGCATGAACGATACCCGCTGGTCCTCATGCTTGAGCCGTTGTTTCGATGCAATTTGGCCTGTGCGGGCTGCGGCAAGATTCAATATCCCGACCATGTGTTGGACAAGCGTCTGACGCCGGAACAATGCTGGCAGGCGGCCGATGAGTGCGAGGCGCCGATCATCAGCATTCCCGGCGGGGAACCGCTGATCCATCCCGAGATGCCCGAGATCATCCGCGGGCTGGTTGCGCGGAGGAAATACGTGTACCTCTGCACCAACGCCATTCTCCTGGAGCGGAAGCTGGACGACTACACCCCCTCCAAGTATTTGACGTTCAGCATCCATATGGACGGCTTGCAGGAAGAGCATGACCTGGCCGTCTGCCGCGATGGTGTGTACGAGGTTGCGGCCAAGGCGATTCGCGCGGCCTTGAAGCGGGGGTTTCGGGTCACGACGAACACGACCCTCTTTGAGGATGCGAATCCCGAGCGCGTGCGCGCCTTCTTCGATGAGATGATGGGGCTGGGGGTCGAGGGCATGATGATCTCTCCCGGCTACAGCTACCAAAAAGCTCCGGACCAGAAAAATTTTCTCAAGCGGAGCCGGACCCACGAGTTGTTCGCCCGCATTCTGGGCGATCGCAAGCGCAGCTGGCGCTTCAATCAATCCCCGCTCTTCCTGGAGTTTCTTATGGGGAAGCGGGACTATCAGTGCACGCCCTGGGGCAATCCCACCTACAATATTTTCGGCTGGCAGAAGCCCTGTTACCTGTTGCAGGAAGGCTATGCCAAGACCTTCCAGGAACTCATGGCCGACACCGAGTGGGGGCGGTATGGGGTGGGGCGGAATGAGAAGTGCGCCGACTGCATGGTGCACTGCGGCTACGAAGCCTCCGCCGTCGAGGATACCTTCGGCTCCTGGTCCGGCTTTGGGCGAACCGTGAAAGCCACTCTCTTGCCCAATGCGCGGTAGTGTGTAAGAGGCGCGGCGCGCGGCCTTGTGATGCGGTGATGCAATGACGGATTCGAAAAATCATGGACCGGAGACCGGGGCCCTTGAAGGGCGCGTGTTTCGTCCGCGCACGCCCAGGGAATTGGCGGAAGCGGTGGAGCAGGCCTTCGATTATCGCGGAGACGTCACGCTGAAGTTGCGATCCGGAGAGACGATCGAGGGGTATCTGTTTAACCGGATTGCGACCGGGTCGCGTCCCCCGCTCCAAGTCTTTCCCCAGGGA
>VGXD01000131.1 GCA_016873525.1 Nitrospira sp.
ATGCAAGAGGCCGCTTAAGAACAACAGGGCCGCAAAAGAGCCTCCGGCGCTCCGAAGCGTGACGGACAACGCGCCCTCGACAAAACACCGCGCGCCGAGCATCGCCAGCAGGAAGGGCAGCAGATAGGCTCCGCCTCCGATCAACCAGAACAGGGCCGTCGCAATCGTCGCCCCGACGGTCCCGATCATGTTCTTCGTCGGCCCGGACGCCGCTTCAGCGCCCTCGACGGCCGTCGAGGAGCCGGCCCCGAACAAGAGGCGGTCGTTGGGGGAAAAGGACAGCAGGCTCAATAGAAATAGCAGGCTCAGCGTGATCAGCAGGACGCCGATCACCTCATGCTGAAGATGAGATGGCTGACGGGATGTACCGCGGGCGTCACCGCGTTTCGCCGTGGTGGATACACCCATGCGCGGCATGGTAGCACAGGCGAAAAGCGATTTCAAAGTTCGTCGGCGACCGCCGTCGGTTCCTCGCCGCCGGCCCAGGCCTTGGCCAGGGAGGCAAACTCCGTCAATGTCAGCGTCTCGGCCCGCCGACCCGGCTCGATCCCGGCCTCCGCGAGCGCCAGGGCCACTCGATCCGATGGCAGCCCTTCATCGCGCAGGGAGTTGGCGAGGGTCTTTCGACGATGGGCAAAAGCCGCCCGCACGATTCGGACAAACCGACCCTCGTCGGCCACCCCGCCGGAGGGCGGGGTTCGCGTCACCAGCGACACCACTGCCGACCCGACTTCCGGCTTCGGACGGAAACAACTCGGCGAAACCTGAAACGCCAGCGCCACCTCAGCCGCCCGCTGCGTGAGCACCGATAGCACGCCGTAATCGGCCGTGGCCGGCCGTGCCACCAAACGTCGAGCCACTTCGGTCTGGAGCATCAGGACCATGCGGTCGATCCGCTCGCGCGCATCCAGCAACTTGAACAACAACGGCGTGGAGACGTTATAGGGCAGGTTGGCCACCACGACCGTCCCCTCGGGCAGCGACTCGTAGGAGAATTTCAGGGCGTCGCCGGCCCGGAGGTCAAGGTTGCGGCAGTCCCCGAACGTCTCCTCTAGATAGGCGACCAGTTGTTGGTCCACCTCCACCGCAATCACGGTTTTGGCGGCGGCGCAGAGCGAGCGGGTGAGACTCCCCCGGCCTGGTCCGATCTCCAAGACCGTCTCGTCCGGCCGGATCTTCGCGACCGCCACGATCTTTCGCACGATGTTGGGATCGACCAGGAAATGCTGGCCGAGGCGCTTCAGGGGGCGAGGCGGCTGCCGCGTCATTCGTCACGGAGCATCGGTGAGGAAGCCTTCTTGATCTGCTCGGCCAAACCCATTAAGAACTCCCGGTACACCTCGACATCATCGCCCAACTCTTCCAGGAGATCGTTCGTAAAAGACGGGCCGGTCTTGATGTCGGCAAACCGCCTGGCCTCCTCCTGCCCCACCTGTTGGGCGAGCAAAGGGACCACCCGCACTTTCCACTTGGCGACGCGTTCGGCCCCGGCCACCGTATTGAGGTCCTTCGTCGCCTGCGCAAGCAACGCATCCAATTCCTTCACCTGGGCCTGAAGAAAGTCGAGCGCCGCTTGTTTTCCGTCGGTCATGTCCGTGATTCCTTTCCGCCCCCAACACTAACGCCGCAACGCCGCCAGCCTGGCGGCCAACTTCACGGCTTCGATCAAACTGCCTGGATCGGCCACCCCCTTGCCGGCGATGTCAAAGGCGGTTCCATGGTCCACCGATGTCCGAATGATCGGCAAGCCAACCGTCAGGTTCACGCATCGGCCGAAGGCCACCAGCTTGAGCGGGATCAGGCCCTGGTCGTGATACATGGCGACGATGCCGTCGTAATCGCCGCGCACGGCCTTGCCAAAGAGCGTGTCGGCCGGCAGCGGGTCGCTGGCCAGGATTCCAGCGGCCCTGGCGCGGCGCGCCGCAGGCAGGATGACCCTTCCTTCCTCGTCGCCGAACAAGCCCCCTTCGCCTGCATGGGGATTGAGGGCCGCCACGCCGATCCTCGGCTTGGCAAGGCCGAAATACTCGCGGAGCGCGCGGTCGGCCAAACGGATCGCCTTGCCCACGCGGGCCGTGTTCAAGGCTTCAGGGAGATCGTGGATCGCCACATGCGTCGTAACGAACATGATCTTCAGCGGCCCGCCCAGGATCATCATCCCGACTTCCCGGCTGCGGGTCAGATCGGCCAGGAGTTCGGTATGGCCGGGATAGTCGAATCCGGCTTTGTTGATCGCTTCTTTGTTGATCGGCCCAGTGACGATCGCATCGACGCAGCCCGCCTCAGCCAGTCGGACCGCCTTGGTGATGAAGGCCACGGAGGCGGCCCCGCAGGACTGAGAGACCCTCCCGACCTGGAATCGCCCCAGCGGGTGAACCAGAGGGTCCAGGATCGGCAGTTTGTCGCGCCGGCCCCGCAGTTCATGGCCTTCCACACGAACCGCCTGCAACGGCAACCGCAGCGTCCGCACCGTCCGCTCCATCACCGCTTGAGACCCGATGATCAACGGACGGCACAATCGGTGGATCTCTGGCCCGGCCATGACCTTGGCGATCACCTCAGGGCCGATACCGGCCGGATCGCCCATGGTCAGGGCCAAGATTGGTTTCCGCTTCAACTGTCCGACCTTCACCATAATCGGCTAGGCCCCGTAGAGATAGAGTGTAAACCCAATATAGAGCAAGGCGCTGGCGCTGAGCAGCCAGGGGCGCCAATGTCCGCCCCACAGCAACTGTCCAAGACTCGCGCTGACCGCCACAAGGGCCAGGCCCATGGTCGCCAAGGCATTGGGGGCCAGGGTCCAGTCCGTTCCGATAAGCCCGACCGACACAGGGAAGGTCGCCTGAAACACCATGGCCCCGGTCACGTTGCCGACCGCCAAGGTATCCTTCTTCTGGTAGAGCCAGAGGAAGCTGTTGGACATTTCCGGTAACTCGGTGGCCAAGGGCGCAATCAGCAGGGCGAGCAGCAGCGGCGACACCTGTAGCTCGGCCGACAGCGCCTTGGCCGCCGTCACGAACAGATGGGCGCCGCCGGCCAATCCCACCAGCCCAACCGCACCCTGTAGCGCGATCAGGACGTAGGCCGGCCTGGCTGCCTGACGGGCAAAAAAGAGGGGCTCCAACTCCGATCCCCCCACGTGCTCGCCGGAAAACTTGATCTTCATGTAGTAGCCATAGAGCAGGACCAGGAGGCCGGCAACGGCGTAGTGCACCGCATGGGAGGGCACATACACGCAGAACAACGCCAGCCCATAGGCGGTCAAAAAGAATTGCAGGTCGGTGCGCACATCCCCGTAATTCAGCGCGAACGCAGCAGTGCGCTTCCCCATTTTGGTATAGAGCAACAGCAGGCCGGCCAAGAGCGGCAACACGAGCGTGCTGAGCATGAAGGGAGCCCCCAAGATGGCGCCCAAGCCGACATCCGCTCCCTCCTGCCCCGTTCCGAAGAAAATGGCGATGACCGGGATGGAGGTTTCCGGCAACGTGGTGCCCACCGCCGCAAAGATACTGCCGACGGCGCCATCCGGCACCTTCAGACGCTTGCCCAGCCATTCGATGCCGTTCGTAAAGAGCGCACAGCCGCCCAGCGTGACCACCACGGAGAGCAGGAACAAGCCGACATAGAGCAGAGTGGTCACGCGGGCCTCCGCAAGCCGCCCTTGCGACCGCGCTTCTCGAAGACCCGCAGCGCCTCGTCCATGACCTCCCTGACCGGCCGCCCCGTCCGTTCCGCGATCCGCTTGCAATCCTGATACTCGGGCGAGGCCTTCACCCCTCCGGCCCCAGTGTCGGCCACCTTCACCTGTACCGCCCCGCCCTTCGTGCGAACCACCTGCATCAGGCGCGGAAGGACCACCCGCTGCAGTTCCTGCATCCTCACCCCCAGGGTCGTCGTGTCCCGGAGCATGACCGCCGCCACAGCCTCAGCCTGCCCCCGCAAGGCCAGGGCCGCCAGCACGATGCCGGGCCGGCCCCGTTTCATGATCGTCGGTGTGAGCGTCACGTCCACCGCACCGGCGGCAAAAAGACGGTCCATGACCGTTTCGTAGACTTGCGGGTTCAGGTCATCCAGGTTCGTTTCGATCTGGATCACGGATTCCGCCTCGCCGGAGCCCGAAGCCTGCGCCACCCATTCGGTTTCGCCGAGAAAGACCCGGAGCACATTCGGCCACTCGTCCGTCTTGTTCGTCCCGGCGCCATAGCCCACAGAGGTCACGCGCATCAAGGGCAGAGGGCCGTAGCGCTGAGCCAAGCTGGTTAGAATCGCCATCCCCGTGGGAGTCGTCAGTTCCCGTGTCGGGCCGGCACCGTACACCGGGACGTTGCGGGCCAGCGCCGCCACCGCAGGGCCTGGGACAGGCAACCGGCCATGAGCGGTCTCGATCATCCCGGCGCCCAGATTGACCGCCGACGCCGTGACAGACCCGATGCCCAACAGATGGCAGCCCAACAGCGAACCGACCACGTCCACGAGCGAGTCCACGACCCCGACCTCGTGGAAATGGACTTTGGACGGGCTGACTCGATGGGCGATGCCTTCCGCCTGGGCCAGCCGCTCGAAGACCTCAAGACTGCGGTCCTTGACCGGAGTTGGAATCCGGCTCGTCCGGATTTTCCTCTGGATCGTCTGAAGCGAGAGGGGGGCACGGAATCCCTCACGAACCACCACATCCACCTTGGTGGCATGGAGTCCGCCGCGCAGGACCTTCTTCGATCGCAAAACATAGCCGCCGGCCGGCACCGCCTTCAGGCCTCTGGCGAGGTCCTTGAACGGCAACCCGGCGTCCACCAAGGCGCCCAAAATCATGTCGCCGCTGATGCCCGAAAAACAGTCGAAATGCAGAATCGTCATCGAGGCTCCCTCAGGGTCCGTTCGATTATGCGCCGCTCATCTTACACAAATCCCGCAGGAGACCGAAAGACTCTTCCGGCCAGGCCTCCAGCGGATCCGGCAACACCTGAGCCGAAACGATTGATGATTGACAGGCAGGACGCCCTATGTTATCCACACACAGTGCCTGCTCACCCCCTTGATATCAACCGCGAGGCTGATCGCCGCTCCGCGCTCCACCCATGATCACCATGCGTTCCACCAGGTCCGTTCCGACACCCTTCGTCCATCCACGGCGCCCTGTCACAGTCGCTTCGCGCAGCGGGGCCCCCCTGGGCTGGTGGCTCGGAGCGTCGGCGCTGGGCAGCCTGCTGCTCTGTCTGCTGCTGTCCGCGACCGAGGCCGAGGCCAAGCGAAAACCGGTTCAACATGTTCAACCGGACCTGCGCATCCTCTCCGTGACGGCTTCGCCCGAGTCCTATTCTCCTCAAGACGGCTCGCTCGACTTCGCCATCGAGGTCGAACTGCCCAAAGACCTCGACGGCGCCACGATCCTCGAGGTCTCTTCGCTTATCAGTTCGCCGTCCAAACGGTCCATGCGATTTCTGTCGAACCGCCAACCAGCCGGCACTCCAACGACGCAGGCGTTACCCCAAGCCCTACCCCCAGGGTCAAAGCCACGACTCGCCGTCACGCTGACGTGGGATGGCACGGACCAGACCAGGCAAGCGGTCGAGCACGGCAAATACAACTACGAAGTGCGGGCGAAACTCCTGGCCGTCGGGGAGAAGGGGCCCAGAACAAAAATGGTCTCCTGGCCCAAGCGCGGCATCATCGAAGTCAAGTAACAACGGTCCTCAAGTCTATCCTGTCATCAAGTCTGTAAAGTCTTAGGGGACTTTCGGACTTTTCCACTTTCAGACTTTCAACCCGCCTCGCCGAGCATATTGATGCGATGCGCCAGGCAGCCGGCGCCGAAGCCGTTGTCGATGTTCAGCACCCCCACGCCGGACGCGCAGGAATTGAGCATCGTCAGCAACGCCGCCAAGCCTCCGAAGCTGGCGCCATACCCGCGACTGGTCGGCACCGCGATCACCGGGCGATCCACGAGTCCGCCGACCACGCTGGGGAGCACGCCGTCCATCCCGGCCACCACGACCAGCACGCGCGCCTCCAGCAATCGGCCATGACGTCTGAGCACACGGTGAATCCCCGCCACCCCGACATCATACAACACGTCCACGCGGCTCCCCATCGTTTCGGCCGTCACCCGCGCCTCTTCGGCCACGGGAATGTCGGCCGTGCCCGCCGTCACCACGAGCACATCGCCCTTGAGCGCCGGCTTCCGTCGCTGAACGACCACGCAACGGGCCATCTCATGGTAGGTCGCGCGCCGGTCCAGGCGCGTCAGCCCTCGAGCC
>VGXD01000132.1 GCA_016873525.1 Nitrospira sp.
AGCCATCGGGAAAAGGGCATGGAAGGTCGTTTGGAAGTCCGCTCAGGGGTGTCGCCATCGCCATGAGGTCCAGCCATCCGCTGTTGAACGATCTGCTCAAGCGGGTCTCCCGTTCGTTCTATCTCACGCTGAATGTGCTGCCGCAGTCGGTGCGAGCGCCGATCGGTTTGGCCTATCTGTTTGCGCGGGCCGCCGACACGATCGCGGACACCGATCTGATCGACCGTGATCGCCGGCTTCTCTTGCTCAAGCGATTCAAGGCGCAGTTTGCCGGAGAGCGCGTGGATTGGGAGGAGGTGCGCGCCATCCAAGCCTCGCTGGCTCCCTGTCAGACGGCCGGCGCCGAGCGGAGGCTCCTGGAACAACTGGAAGCGTGCTTCCGTCTCTATCTGGATTTTGCGGCCGAGGACCGCGAGCGCATCAGAACGTTAATGGGGACCCTGACCAACGGCATGGAGATGGACTTGACGGTGTTTCCCGGCCAGACGGTTCAGAACCTCACGGCGCTCCCCACGATGGCCGACCTGGATCGCTACACCTATTACGTGGCCGGCTGCGTGGGGGAGTTTTGGACCGCGATGGTCTGCGCCCATCGGCCGGCCCTGGCCCACTGGAACCCATCCGAGATGGCGAAGGTCGGCGTGAGATTCGGCAAGGGGCTTCAACTCACCAATATCCTGAAAGACTTGGCCGGTGACCTGCAGCGGGGACGCTGTTATGTGCCGGCTTCGCTGCTGACGGACGCCGGACTGACGCCGCAGGACTTGCTGGACAAGGCCCACTTTGCGAAAGCTCGGCCTGTGCTCGACAAGCTGCTGAAGATGGCCTTGGACCATCTCGACCAGGGGTGGCTCTACACGATGGCCATCCCACGCCGGGAGGTCCGGCTTCGCCTTGCCTGCATGTGGCCGATTCTGTTCGCCGGCGCGACCCTGCAGCGCTTGGCATCCTCGCCCGATTGGCTGGCCCCCTCGGCATCCCTGAAGATCACGAAGGGGCAAGTCTACCGAATCATGGCCCTCACGATCCTGACCGCCGGCTGCGGCTACGTCGGAACCGCCCTGTGGGGCCGCCTGCGGAAACAGGTGGTTTGATGGTAATGGCGTTGACTTGGCCACTACCCCCAGGCTTGGATGGAGCGGATGTGCGGTGAGGGTAGCACCATCGCGCAAGATACGCCTCGGTGGCTGTCTAGGCGCTGCCCGCCCTTCTCCAACCGAGGTATCCCCCTACTTTTTCTGCGGCTCCAGCACCTTGTTGCCCTTGCGGAACACCGCATAGATGGCCTGCGAGGGGCAGGCGTCGAGACAGAGCCGGCAACCTTCCAGACAGCGGGAAGCATCGAACCGGAGGGGCGGGGTCGAAACCCAGGCGCCGGTCGGGCAGACTGGAATGCAAATGGCATTATGGGTGCACCGGTCTGGGTGGCGGACAAGCGAATCCCTATTGAGCATCATGGGGGTGACTCCTTCGAACAAGGCCTTGGAAAACATTTCGAGCATGTTCACGGCTGATCTCGCCTCATCGTTACTTGTCTGATTTCCATTCATCCACCAACTGGCGCAGCCGGTCTTTGAGTTCTGGGATAGGCTCCAGGTTGTTCTGGATTGCGCCCAGGATTTTCTCCAGCCGCGCGTGGCGCAGCGCCTCTTTGTCTTGACGTACGAGCCGGTCGTATTCGGTAAACGCCTCTTCGTGCGCAGGTTCGAGGAGGCGACGGGCGGCGCCCAGCCCCTCCGTCAGTTGCCAAGGCTCCGGGGCGATGGGAGGGACGACGGCGAACGATTTGTCCGAAAAGACAACCACGGCGGCGCCGGGCTTGGACGGCAAGGGAAGGACGGCCTCGATCGTTTTGCCCCGGACCTCTTCCCAGGCGGTCGCCAGACCGGGGAATCGTTTCATGAAGGCCACCTTTTCGAGGTTGGCTTTCCATTTTTCTTCGACCGGCATGACGTCCCCCATCGGCTATCGACCAGGTCGGGAACGAAGCGTCGTTCGTGGACGGCGCTTCGCGCCGCGTCTGCACGGCTGAGGCGCCTAGGCGTCAGGCTTTCAACGGTTCCAGTTGCTTCGGCGCCGGGTGGTCCGGCATCAACAAGCGTGCGACGATTTCGCCTTTTACGACGTGGCGCTCCATGATTTCGGTCACGTCCGCTTCCGAGCCCACCCAGTACCAGACCCCCTCCGGATAGATCACCACGCTGGGGCCGAGTTCGCAATGGTCCAGACAGCCGGCCTTGTTCGCGCGCACGATGCCCTTCAAGCCCAGCCGATCCGCCTCTTGTTTGAAAAAGGCGTGCAGGCGTTCGGACCCGCGGTCCGCGCAGCAGCCGCGCGGATCACCCGGGGGGCGTTGATTGATGCAGATGAAAATGTGACGTTTGAATGTGGACACGAGGCGTCTTCAGCACGTCATCCGGCCACAGACGGGGAGTCCGCCTGGGCCTGGAAGCGATGGATCAGGGTGTGGACGTCGGCAGGGTCGAGGAGCCGTGAGCCCCCGGCGGTGCCTTCAAGGAGCAGGATGATCTCTCGGAGGCGCAGGTGGGCGCGTTGCCGCTGTCCGGCGCTGTTGAGTTCCGAGGATTGCCCCGCGCCGAGCTTGTCCAGCTCGCCTCGGATGTCCCGCACGTCGCGTTGCAGGTTTTTCTGCATCGAACAGCCTTCGCAGAACCACTTGGGGCTCTGGTCCGAGGAAGGCGAGAGGCGGTCGTAGGTCCGGCCGAAGAAGTCTTTCCCAAGGGACAGCTTCATCAGCGGTCCCCGCTCCGTTCCGCAGGCATCGCACCGTCCGGTCGTGCCGCTTGCAGGAGAGTCTGTCACCGAGTCGCCTCCCTCGTGAACGAATCGGCGCGATCTTACACCAGGGCCTTGTCGCCTGTCCAGCCTGAGGGAGCCGGTCCGAGGCGTCGGCATCGCATGCAATATCTCGTCTCAGGCGGGCCATAACAGGATATAATAGGCCGCGTCGGTTGCAGGCGAGTCAAGCCGGAGGAGGCCCCATGATCGTCGGTGTGCCGAAGGAAATCAAGGACCAAGAGTTTCGCGTCAGCCTGACGCCGGACGGCGTGGCGACGCTGTGCGCCGCAGGCCATCGGGTGTGGGTGGAGCCCGGCGCCGGAACGGGAAGCGGGTTCGGCGACGAGGCGTATCAGCAGGCCGGGGCTCAGCTGGCCAAGTCCAAGGCGCAGTTGTTCCAGGATGCCGAGCTGATCGTCAAAGTGAAGGAGCCGCTGCCGCCCGAATATGCGCTGTTCCGGTCCGGGCAAGTCCTCTTTACCTATCTTCATTTGGCGGCGGAGGCGGAATTGACGCGGGCGCTGCTCGAAGCGAAGGTGTTGGCCATTGCCTACGAGACGACGGAGAGCGCGGACGGCGGCCTGCCGATGCTCAAGCCCATGAGCGAGATCGCCGGGCGTATGGCGGTGCAAGTGGGGGCTCGGTACCTGGAGCGATCCGAGGGCGGGTGCGGTCTGTTGCTGGGCGGCGTGCCGGGGGTGGCTCCGGCCAAGGTGGTGGTTCTGGGCGCCGGGGTGGTCGGCAGTGCGGCCGCCAGGATGGCGGTCGGCATGGGCGCGCAAGTTACGGTGATTAACTTGGACTTGGAGCGGCTGCGCGAATTGGATGAACTCTATCGAGGGCGGATCGTCACCTTGGCGGCCAACCAGCCCTGGATCGATCGGGCGGTGGCGGAGGCGGACCTGGCGATCGGCGGGGTGCTGGTGCGTGGGGCCAAGGCGCCCAAGCTGGTCTCCCGCGCCGTGATTGCCCGCATGAAGCCGGGGTCCGTCGTGATCGATGTGTCCGTGGATCAGGGCGGGTGTTTTGAGACGACCCGCCCGACCAGCCACTCGGACCCGGTCTATCAAGCGGAGGGGGTGCTTCATTATTGCGTGCCGAATATGCCCGGGATTGTGCCCCGCACCGCGACTTTTGCCTTGACCAACGCGACACTTCCCTTTATAGTCCGCATTGCCTCGAGCGGCGTCGAGCGCGCGATCCGCGCCGACCCCGGCCTGATGCGCGGGGTCAACGTGGCCGATGGCGCGGTGGCCTGCAAAAGCGTGGCGGAGGCGTTGGGCCTGCCGTGGAAACCGCTGGTCTGAATTCGTCGATACGGTCCGGTCAATAAAACTCGGTTCGGGGCGTAGCGCAGCCCGGTAGCGCACCGCGTTCGGGACGCGGGAGTCGCAGGTTCAAATCCTGTCGCCCCGACCAAAAAGACCGATAAGTTCTGAAGAGGATGTGAAGCCGGCGAGCGCCTTTCAAGCGAACGGCGCTCGGGTAAAGTCTTACTTTGGTCTTTGGTCATTTGATTTCAATCTTGCGGGATCGAACCCTCCCTCGGCGTCGTGATTCTCCCCTGACCCCTGTCATCGTTTTCCGGATCGTCGCAGGGCGGAGCTTGCAGGCCAGGTTCCGGCATGAAGGCCGACGAGCATGACGGCACGACCATCGGTCAGGGCGCGGATCATGGTGAGCGGGGGAGTGCAGGGGGTGGGCTACCGCGCGTTCGTTCAGCGGGAAGCCATGCAAAAGGGGTTGCGCGGCGAGGTGTGTAACCTCGCCGATGGGCGGGTCGCAGTGGAGGTGGAGGGAGCACAGAACGTCGTCGATGCGTTCATCGAATCCCTGCGTGTCGGCCCGCCGCTGGCGCGGGTGGCCCGGGTGGACGTGGAGTGGGAGCCGCCGACCGGCCGGCAGGCGGGATTCAGTATCCGGTATTGACGGAGCCTGCCGTGTCGAAGGGCGGTACGGAGGACGGAGTCGAGCAATCAGGGAAGGGATCAGGACGATGGATTACAAAAAACTGATTCGTGAGGTGCCGGATTTCCCCAAGCCGGGCATTCTCTTCTACGACATTACGACCTTGCTCAAGGACGCACAGGCGTTTCGCGCCATCCAGGAAGAGATGTGCCATCGATACCGCGATCAACGGATTTCGAAGGTGATCGGCATCGAGTCCCGCGGGTTCATCCTCGGCAGCACCCTGGCCTATCAGCTTGGCGCCGGTTTTGTGCCGATGCGAAAGCCCGGCAAGCTCCCGGCCAACACGTTCGAGGTCAAATATAATCTGGAATACGGAAGCAATTCACTGGCGGTGCACCGCGATGCGGTTGCGATGGGCGAGCGGGTCTTGATCGTCGATGACCTCCTGGCCACCGGGGGGACGGCCGCGGCGGCCGTGTACCTGACTCGTCAACTCGGCGCCGAAATCGTGGGGCTGGTCGTGCTGGTGGAGTTGCTGGGGTTGAAGGGCCGCGACAAGCTGGAAGACTGCCCGGTCCATTCCATGATTACCTATGCCTGAGCCGCCCGCATGGCCCGCCTGATCGCGCGTCCCCTTGGAGCCCTGCGCCGATCGTGTCCCCTTGAGGGGCTTGTCAAAGCGGGGGTGCCGTGATAAGAATACGCGGCATTTTTTCGGTCAGAGTCTCCAGAAGGGAGTGCGCTGCTCATGCCCGGTAAGACGAAAGCCAACAAGAAAGCCGTGACGGCTCCCAAAAAGGTTGCCAAGACGAGCGCCAAACGCCCGGTGACATCCAAAAAACCAGCCGGCGCTGCCCGCGTGAGCGGGGTGGCGGCGGCCAAGCCGGTCGAAGAGAAGAAACCGACCCGGTCGCTGAATCCAGCTCGCCGCGAGGCCTTGCATCGCATGTTGATGGCCAAGCGCCAGGAGATTCTGGCGGGGATCGGCGCCTCCTTGGGGCAATCCCTGACGGACGACCAGCAGCGTCGCCTCGAGTCGGCCATGGATGTCGGGGACCAGGCCATGATGGACCTGGAACGGGAACTCGGCATCTCCTTGCTGGAAATGCAGAACCGGAAGCGGCAGATGATCGACGAGGCCCTGGCGCGGTTGGACGACGGCAGCTACGGCCTCTGCGCCGAGTGCAGCGTCGAGATCAGCGAGAAACGCCTGGCGGTGGTTCCCTTCGCGAAGTTGTGCGTGGCCTGTCAGTCGCAGCAAGAACTGATCGAAAAGATCGAAAAGGGAGAGGAGCGCGACTAAGTTTAACGCGGAAGGCAGAGCGATGAATGCTGAAAGGACAACCTCTTTCCCTCCATTCGGCATTCTGCGTTCCTCGTTCAGCGTTGTTGTATGAGGGCCGTGGTCCTGGCGAGCGGCGGGCTGGACTCCACGGTGACGGCCGCGGTTGCGAAACGGGACGGATGCCTCGTCCACCTGC
>VGXD01000133.1 GCA_016873525.1 Nitrospira sp.
ATTTGATAGGCCACGGGGCAGATCCCGCAGATGCGCGCGACGAGGTCCGGCACTTCGTCATAGCGCCGCCCTTGCAAAAAGGCCTCGAAGAAGCGCGGCGGCTCGAAGATTTTCAACTCGACATCGCGCACCTCCCCGTTCTGGACGGTCAGGCGCAGCGCGCCTTCGCCTTCCACCCGCGCGACGAGATCGACGGCGATCGTTCTGGTCTTAGGCGTCTTCCCAGGCATGACTTTCGTCCTTGAAGGGTTTGGCATGGCCGTTGATCCCGCGGAAGCGGCGGAGCACCTCCACGGGAATGAGCTGCAAGTCATGGTGAAACCGCGAGGCCAGCGAGGCCGTATTCGGGGGCAGCCCGGGCCCGGCCGACGGACCTTCAGCCGGACCGAAGCAGCCGTAACAGTCTCGCCCCATGCCGGGACAGATCGCGCCGCAGCCGGTCCGCGTCACCGGGCCAAGACAGGGCAGGCCCCGCGCAACCATCACGCAGACATGCCCCTGTCGTTTGCACTCCAGACAGACGCTCTGCGTGGGCAGGCGCGGCTGCACGCCGGCCAAGAGGTCGATGAGCAGCCGGAGCAGTTGCCCCTTGTCGATCGGGCAGCCCCACAGCTCATAGTCCACACGCACATGTTCCGAGATCGGCGTGGAGGCGCCCAGGCTGTCGATGTATTGCGGACTCGGATAGACTGCCCGCTTGAAGGCCTCCACGTCCGCCCAGTTCCGCAGCGCCTGGATACCGCCGGCCGTGGCACAGGCCCCGATGGTGATCAGGGTCCTGGCCTGCTCGCGCACGTTCAGGATGCGTCGGGCATCTTCGGAAGTCGTGATCGATCCCTCCACCAAGACGATGTCGTAAGGACCGGCCTTCATCGCGCTGGAGGCTTCGGGGAAATAGACGATGTCCAAGGCCTGGCCCAGAGCGACCAGTTCATCTTCCAGGTTCAGCACGCTGAGTTGGCAGCCGTCGCAGGAGGCAAACTTGAACACGCCGAGCCGGGGTCGCGTCACGGCCTTGGTTGTCTTCGCCGGCTGTTGCTGTCGCATCGGCCCTCGATTCAGACGCCGGCACGTCCCAGAAGCGCCGCCACCCGGTCATAGCGCATGACCGGTCCGTCCTTGCACAAAAAGTACGGCCCCATCTGGCAATGGCCGCAGAGTCCGATCCCACATTCCATGTGTCTCTCGATGGAGACGTGGAGGGCCGTCGCCGGAAGGCCCCGTTGCACGAGCACGGCTGCCCCGATCCTCATCATGATTTCCGGCCCGCACATCAGCGCCACGGTTCGCGCAGGATCGATGGCGACTTGTTCGAAGAGTTCGGTGACGACCCCGACATGGTCGTGCCAGGCCTTATCCGGCCGATCGCTCGTCAGCAACACCTCCGTGTCGGGATGGCGGCGCCAGGCCTCGAACCGCTCCCGAAACAATAAATCCTGGGGAGATTTGACCCCGTGAAGAATTTTGACCGCCCCGTAGGATTGTCGCCTCCGGAAGATATACTCGATCGCCCCGACGACCGGCGCACAGCCCAGGCCGCCGGTCACCAACACGACATCTTGGCCCCGCGCCTCCTCCAACGGCCACCCTCGCCCGAAGGGACCGCGAACCCCCAGCCGATCGCCGACCCCCAGCCGTTGGATCGCCTTGGTGACTCGGCCCACAGCCCGGATCGTATGGTCCAGTTTCTGCGGCTCGTCGGGGTCGGACACGATGGAGATCGCCACCTCGCCCACGCCGAAGGCATAGAGCATGTTGAACTGCCCGGCCTGGAAACGGAAGGACTTGCGGACGGCCGGATCGACGAGCTGCAATCGAAGGGTATCGATGTCGTCGCTTTCCCGCACCTTCTCCACAATCGTGGCGGCATGCAGGCCGTAGGGATTGGGACTCGGCAAGACAGGCTCAGGCTTCATCGTCATGCCTTCTTGAGCAAGGCCGGCAGTTCCTCGGTCAGATCGATCCCGACCGGGCACCAGGTGATGCACCGCCCGCACCCGACACAGCCGGAGGTTCCGAACTGGTCGATCCATGAAGCCAGTTTATGCGTCAGCCACATCCGGTACCGATCCTTAACCGCCGGCCTGATGTTCTTCCCATGGATATAGCCATGTTCCTGCGTGAAACAGGAATCCCAGACCCGCGCCTGCTCGGCGCGCTGTCCGTTCAGATCCGGCACGTCTTCGACGGCGTGGCAGAAACAGGTGGGACAGACCATGGTGCAATTGCCGCAGGCCAGGCACCGGGCAGCCACCTGATCCCAGCGCGGATGCTCGTGCGCGTCATACAACGCCTGCGGAAGCTGCGCGGTCTCCACACGTCTCGTCTGGCTGTTGGCGCAGGCCTCCGCTTGGGCTTCGGCCTCGGCCAGGAATTGTTCCGGCGCCGGAGCCAGCGGCAGTCGCGGCATCAGCTCGCGGCCGGCCTGGCTGCCGGCTTCGATCAGAAACGCGTCGTCCAATTCGGTCAGAGCCAGGTCGAACCCAGCCTGGGCCTTCGGACCGGTGTTCAGGGAAGCGCAAAAACACGTCGGCAGCGCCCGCGCGCAGTTGACGGCCACGAGAAACAGGTCGGCGCGGCGAGTGCGGTAATAGGGGTCGGGATAGGCATCCCGGAGAAACACCCGATCCTGCACGGCCAGCCCCGCCAGGTCGCAGGCCCTGACGCCGAGCAACGCCGTCTTCTCCCCCTTCGGCAGAGTCGGGGTTGCCTGGAAGCTCTTCGACGATCGTTCGATGACCAGGAGCGGCTCCCGAGGCGCAAAGGCAAACCGTTTCACGGATTCCGGCCCGTTGACGACCTCAAAGAACCGTCCTGAGTCGGTGGGCTCCAGCCGGTACCGTCCGGGTTCCTGCGCGTCACGCCAGCCGATGGGCAAATCGCTCACCAACCTGACATCATCCCACTTGACCGCCCCGTCGCAGAGCCGCTGCCCCATCACTCGATAGCCGCCGGCCATCAAGGCATCGATGAAACGTTGGAACGACGACTTGGCGAGGAGACCGGGGCTTGCAGAGGGACTCGTGATGGGCGTCATGACACTCACATCCACAATGGACTGCTGCGGAACACGGCGACATTATCCTCCTCTTCCCTTCGCGGAGCAACCGCCTCAAGCGACCCTCCGGATCGTCGATCCCCTCGTCGAGACACCCGACCGCTGCCGCTCCCTCTGCCATAGCTCCAGTCCCAGTGAGCAGGCCGCTCGTCTCCCGAAAAAACGATTGCATCGTCCCTGCCCGATTGCTACACTCCGCCGCAAAGGACAAGCCCCATGCGCGTTCCGACATGGTCTCCTCGCTCCCTGGCACTCCTCCTGCTCATCACCGGGCTTGCCTCCTGCGTCGCGCGCGATCCGATGGCGCCCCGCGTGCCCGACCACCGCATGAAGGAAGCCGCCTCGTTGCAGGCTCCCTTCGGCGACGCGAGAAGGGCGCCGCCCGATCCGCTCCAGGATCGAGCGTGGGACGGAAGCCGGGCCGGCTGCTCAACCGATCGCTTCGGAAGCAATAGGAAAGGCGCAGCCGTTCCGACGATCATTGGCCATCCGCGAGGTGGATACGGGCTCCTGTAATGCCTGCGAGATGGAGATGAATGCCTTGATGAACCCGGTGTATGATGCGGAGCGCTTCGGCCTCCACGTGGCAGCCTCTCCGCGCCATGCCGATGCGCTGGTGGTCACCGGACCGGTCACGGTCAACATGGAGCGAGCCCTAAAAGATGTCTACAAAGCCACCCCCAACCCGAAGGTGGTCATCGCCCTGGGGGACTGCGCGATCAACTGTGGGGTCTTCAAAGGGAGCTATGCCGTGACCGGCCCGGTCGAGCGACACATTCCCGTGGATGTCCGTATTCCCGGTTGTCCGCCACGACCGGCTGAAATTTTGAAGGCCCTCGCAGAACTGCGGGAAGATCGACACCAATGACCGGTCATTGGAAGGGCCCAAACTTGTAAGTGTTTGATATTTGGTGAGCCGGCTGGGACTCGAACCCAGGGCCCTCGCCTTAAAAGGGCGATGCTCTACCGACTGAGCTACCGGCTCACCCGTTGCCGATGCTGGCATTCGCCGAGGGGGATTGTCAACGCTTTTTGGAGCGGTCGGATCGGCCTTAGCGGCGGGGACGGCCGGCGGCCGACGCCCGACGGGCCGGCCCCAGCGGATTGCGGAGCATGATGGTCTCGCTCCGCTTGGTGCCGGTGGAAATCATATCGATCCGGCAAGCGGCCAGCTCCTCGATCCGACTCAAGTACCGTTTGGCCTGCAGCGGCAGGGCCTTGTAGGACGTGACGCCGGTGGTGGCGCCGGTCCAGCCCGGCATGGCTTCGTAGACCGGTTCGCACTCGGACAACACCTGGATATCGGCCGGCATCTCCTTGTAGAGCTTCCCGCCGTGGCGATACCCGGTGCAGAGCTTCAACTCCTTGCACCCGTCCAACACATCCAGCTTCGTCACGACCAAGGACGACAACCCGTTCACCCGCGTCGCATAGCGCACGAGCACCCCATCGAACCACCCGCACCGTCTCGGCCGCCCCGTGGTGGAGCCGAATTCCTTGCCCCGTTCCTGCAAACCGCCGCCGACCAGGTCCGTCAATTCAGTCGGGAAGGGTCCGCTGCCGACCCGTGTCGTATAGGCCTTGGCCACGCCCATGACCCGATCGATCTGGGTGGGCCCGACCCCGGTGCCCGTGCAAGCCCCGCCGGCGCAGGAACTGGATGACGTGACGTAGGGATAGGTTCCGAAATCCACGTCCAGATGCGTGCCCTGCGCCCCTTCGAACAAGACGCGTTTGCCGTTGTCGATGGCCTTGTTCAGCAACACCGAGGTGTCGGTGATATGGCCCTTCAGCCGGTCGGCATAGCCCATGTATTGCTGAAACACCTTCTCCGCCTGAAAGCCCTGGGTCCGGCAGAGCTGCTTCAGAAAATTGTTGGTCTCGACAAGATTCTCCTCCAGCTTGCGCCGGAAGACGGGCGGATTGAGCAGATCCCCGGCCCGGATGCCGATGCGGGCCATCTTGTCCACATAGGACGGCCCGATGCCCCGGCCGGTCGTCCCGATCCGACGGGACCCCTTGGATTGCTCGGCGGCCTTTTCGATGGCCTTGTGATAGGGCATGATGAGGTGCGCACAGTGGCTGATGAGGAAGTTCCGTCCGATCTTCACGCCCATCGCTTGGAGGCGGTCCATTTCGGCGATCAGGGCCTCCGGGTCCACCACGACGCCGTTGCCGATCACGCAGAGCTTGCTCCGATAGAGAATCCCCGATGGAATGAGGTGAAACACGAAGGTGCCGCGATCGTTGACGACGGTATGCCCCGCGTTGGAGCCGCCCTGATACCGGGCCACCACATCGGCGTCACGAGCCAGGATATCGACGATCTTGCCCTTCCCCTCATCGCCCCACTGTGTGCCGACAATTACGAGATTCGCCATAGCCGTTCATCGCGCTCGGAGTTGAAAATTCCGTTCAAAAAAAGAGCCCTGACCACTCGGGATCAGAGCCGACGCGCTTCATACTAAGGTGCCCCCTCCCCTTTGTCAAGCCACGCGCGCCGCCCGCCCGCACCGCCGACGCGCCCAACGCCCCCTATTCTGACAACCCCTATTCTTGACTGCGTAGGGATCGCGTGATAGCATGCAGCATCTTTTCCAAGTCTTTGAACTGATTGCCCGTCGCCGGAACCCGAGCAAGAGTGGGGCTGTAGCGCAGTTGGGAGCGCGCGTGAATGGCATTCACGAGGTCGCCGGTTCAATCCCGGCCAGCTCCACCAAATTCACCGCATAATCCACCTCGCCGGAACGGTCTTCCTTCTCAATCCATCTAACGCGTCACCCATTACCAGAGACCTTGTAGCCCTATGCTTCAGATCGAATCGGTCCATAAACAGTTCGCCACCAGGGTCCTCCTGACCGAGGCCTCCGCGCACCTGCGTCCCGGTTCCCGCGTAGGGCTCGTGGGTCCGAACGGAGCCGGCAAAACCACGCTCATGCGGATGATCCTCGGCGAGGACTCGCCCGACAAGGGCCGGATTCGCAAACGCCCGCATCTCCGCATCGGCTACTTGCCCCAGGAGCTGGAAACCTTGACCGGCAAGACGGTTTTGGACGCCGCCCATCGGGACCAGTACCCGGAATATGAGGCCAAGCGCATCCTGGCCGGGTTGGGGTTCGGCGAAACGGAT
>VGXD01000134.1 GCA_016873525.1 Nitrospira sp.
CGATGCCTTGCGGAAATTTCTGGATCAGCCGGACCTGGCGCAAGCGTTCGGCGCGAGGGGAAGGCAACGGGCCTGCGAGTGGTTTGCCGTCGAGGCGGTGGTGGCGCGACACGAAGACCTCTACGAAAGGCTCCTGGCTCGTGGCGCGGCAAGGGAGTCGTCATGGTGCTCCTGATCCTCACCTTCACCCTGGCGTTTCTCCTGTCGCTCTACGGGGTGCCCGTGGCGCGTCGCGCCGCGCTCAAGTACGGCATCGTGGATAGTCAGGACGGGCGGCTCAAACGGCAACGCGAGCCCGTGCCCTATCTGGGCGGACTGGCTATCTACCTGGCCTTTCTGGGCAGCCTCGCCTTCACCTTCGAGTTTCGGCAGGACGTCTTGGGGATTGTGCTGGCCGGCACGTTGGTGGTGTTGCTGGGACTCATCGACGACTTCGGCGTCTTGTCGCCGGGCACCAAACTGGCCGGACAGTTGCTGGCGGTCTTAGTGCTCATCAAGAGCGGGGTGCACATCCAGATCGCCGCCTTTCCGCCCTGGCTCTGTCTCTTTCTGACCGTGGTCTGGATGATCGGCATCATCAACGCCTTCAATTTGCTGGATGTCATGGACGGGCTGTCGGCCGGCGTCGGGCTGATCAGTGCCCTGTTTCTGCTTGTGGTGGCGATCCTCAACGGCGATACCACCCTGGCCTTCATGCTGACCGCCCTGGCCGGCAGTCTCCTGGGGTTCCTGCGCTACAACGTGCATCCGGCCAAGATTTACATGGGCGACTCCGGGGCCCTCTTCATCGGCTTGATGCTGGGCGCGCTGGCGATGATCGGCCAGTACAAGGGGGACCATCCGGTCGCCTTGCTGAGTCCGCTCTTGATTCTGGGCGTGCCGATCTTCGACACCTTGTTCGTCATGTACATCCGTTCCCTGCGCGGCTTGCCGATGTTTTTGGGCAGCCCGGACCACATGGCCTTGCGTCTGCGACATTGGGGCCTGACCGTGCCCCAGGTGGTGGCCGTGAGCTATGGCGCCACGGTGGTGATGGGCGGCGTCGGGCTTGCCGTCATGGCGGTCGGCGAGAGGACGGCCTGGGGGTTGCTCGGTCTGACGGGGATGGCGCTTGTGGCCGTGGCGCTCATTCTGAAGAAGGTGGACATGGAGCAGAAGATTCCGGCCGATGCCCGGAACGGGCAGGTCCGATCGTGATCGCGATTGTGGGCGCAGGGCTGGCCGGCTTGAGCACGGCCTTTCATCTGAAGGGGCCCTATCGGCTCTTCGAAAAAGAAAAAGAGGCGGGAGGGCTCTGCCGGTCCTATCAGGTGGACGGCTTTACCTTCGACCTGACCGGCCACCTCCTGCACTTTCGACAAGCGGCGATCCAAACCCTTGTCGAGGGCCTCCTGGGCGGCCGGCTTCAGAAGCATGTCCGTCGCTCCTACATCTATTCGCACCGGACCTACACGGAGTATCCCTTTCAGGTCAATACCTATGGCCTGCCTCCCGACGTGGTGCGCGAATGTTTGCTGGGCTTCATCGCCACGCTGACCAATCCCTCGCCCTCGCGCAAAGACCAGGCCCAGACTGAGCCCCAGTCCTTCAAGGCTTGGATATTGGAGAATCTCGGCGAGGGTATGGCCAAGCACTTTATGGTGCCCTTCAACGAGAAGTTCTGGCAGGCGCCCCTGGATGAATTGACCTCGGATTGGGTGTCCTGGCTGGTGCCCAAGCCTGACCTCAAGGATGTGGTGAACGGCGCTCTGGGGATCAAGGACAAAGCCTTCGGCTACAACCCCTCTTTTCTCTATCCGGCTCAGGGCGGGATCGAAGCCCTGCCCAAGGCCTTTCTGCCTTCTGTGGCTGAAATTGCCTACGGCGCCGAGTTGATCGAGGTGGAGACGGGGAAGCGTCGGGCGACCTTTGGAGATGGACGTGTCTTGGACTATGAGCAGCTCGTGTCCACGATTCCCGTGACTGAATTGGTCCGTCTCTGTGCGGACTTTCCGCAAGGCTTGCGCGAAGCGGCGGCAGGGCTTCGCTGCGTTTCGGTCTACAGCGTGAACCTCGGCGTGGCGCGGGAGCGTCTCTCGGACAAACACTGGATCTATTTCCCTGAACCGGACTATCCCTTCTACCGGGCCGGCTTCCCCATGAACTTTTCGCCCTCGCTGGGACCTCCAGGCTGCAGCTCACTCTATGTGGAAATTTCACACCGGCCTACGGAGCACAGCCGGCCGGCCGAGGTGATCCGGCAGGTCCGCGGCGGGTTGGAACGGGGCGGCATTCTCAAACCCGACGACGACATCCTGGTTGCAGACCTGCGCGACATCCGCTACGCCTACGTCCTCTTCGACCGGCACCGCGCCAAGGTCCTGCCGGCGATCCTGGACGAATTGCAACGGCGGGGCATCCATTCCATCGGCCGCTATGGACGGTGGGAACATACCTCGATGGAGGATGCGATCGACCAGGGGAAGAAGTTGGCCGAGCATCTGAACCGATCCGGCCAAGCCCAATCGACGGATCGGCCATGACCGAACGGGTCACGGTCGCGCACATTATCACCAAGCTGGAGTTGGGCGGCGCGCAGCAGAACACGCTCGACACGGTCTCGCACCTGGACCCAGCCAGGTTCCGTCCCATCCTCATCGCTGGAGAGCCGGGCCTCCTCGATCAGGAAGCCCGCGCCCTGGCCGGAGTCGAATTTCATCAGGTGCCGACACTCGTCCGTCGGATCTGTCCCTGGCATGATATCCGCTCGCTCTTCGCACTCGCCGCCTTGCTGAGGCGGCTCAAGCCGGCCATCGTCCATACCCATAGTTCCAAGGCGGGGATCATCGGCCGTTGGGCCGCCAGGCTGGCGGGAGTGCCGATCATCATCCATTCGATCCATGGCTTCGGGATCACTCCGGCTCAGCCCTGGCCCCTTCGGCGGCTGCTGATCGCGCTGGAGCGCTGGACCGGCCGGTTCACCACAAGAGTGATTGCCGTCTCCGAGGCCAACCGGAAACTTGGCATCGAATGGCAATGCTTTGCCGCAGACCGCTGCACCGTCATCCGTAGCGGAGTCGATCTGGAGGCCATCAAACAGATACAGGTCGATGTCGGAGCCAAAAAGCGCGAGCTGGGACTTGATCCTGGCCTGCCGGTCGTCGGGATGATCGCGCCGATGAAGCCGCAAAAAGCGCCGCTCGACTTTGTCCGCATGACAGAGCTGGTTCACCGGGCCGGATCAGAGGCGCAATTTATTTTTGTCGGTGATGGAGAACTGCGCGGTTCGATGGAGGAGGAGGTGCGGCGCTGTGGCTTGTCGCAAGTCTTCCATTTCGCCGGCTGGAGGAGGGACATTGCCGAGGTGCTGCATTGCCTGGATGTCTTTGTCCTGACCTCACTCTGGGAAGGACTGCCTCGTGTCTATGTGGAGGCCTTGGCCTGTGGGGTGCCGGTGGTGGGGACCGACGTGGACGGGGCCTCCGAAGTCGTGCAGGACGGCGTGAACGGCTATCTCGTCAAACCCGGCGCAGTACAGGCCCTGGCTGAAAAAGTGTTGCGCCTCTTGGCCCATCCTGAGGAGGCCACGCGCATGGGGAGTCGGGGGCTGGTGCGGCCTGCTGAGTTCGACATTGGGACGATGGTGCGTCGGCAGGAAGAGGAGTATGAATCTCTGTTGGCGGGATTGGCCGAGAGGAAAGCCTTGAGCGCAAGGGCCGGGTATGGTACATCAGCCAAGAACTGAGCGATCGGGCGGTCTGGTGATTGAGTGATTTAAGATGGAGTCATTGATGCAAGTTCCGTTACTGGATTTGAAAGCGCAGTTCCGCGACATCCGCCGGGAGGTCATGGCCGCCATCGAGGCGGTTTGCGACGAGCAGGGCTTTGTCCTGGGGCCGCGGGTCGTCGAGTTGGAGAAGGCCTTGGCTGCCTACGTCGGGGCCAAGCATGCCGTGGGCTGCGCCTCCGGGAGCGATGCGCTCCTGCTGTCCCTGATGGCGCTTGGCGTGGGACCCGGCGATGAAGTCATCACGGTGCCCTTCACGTTTTTCGCCACGGTGAGTCCGATCACGAGGCTGGGCGCCAAGCCGGTCTTCGTGGACATCCGTCCCGACACCTTCAACCTCGATCCGGCGCAACTGGACCAGGCGATCACCCCTCGCACCAAGGCCATCATTCCCGTGCATCTATTCGGGCAATGTGCCGAGATGGAGACCATCAACCAGGCGGCCAAGCGCAAGGGGATCATGGTCATCGAGGATGCCTGTCAGGCCATCGGCGCGGCGCGCAACGGGGCCAGGGCCGGGGTTCTGGGCGACAGCGGCTGCTTCAGTTTCTTCCCCTCGAAAAATCTGGGCGGGTTCGGCGACGGCGGGTTGATCACCACCAACGACGCCACGCTCCGGGAGGCCTTGGCCATGTTGCGGGTCCACGGCAGCAAGGTCCGCTACATCCATGACGAGGTCGGGATCAACAGCCGGCTGGACGCGTTGCAAGCGGCCATTCTGCTGGTGAAGCTCAAACATCTGGATCGTTGGACCGAGGGGAGGCGGCGCAATGCGACGCGCTACGAGCGGTTGTTCGCAGAGGCCAAGCTCCTGGAACGGGCGACTCTGCCGCAGACCGAGCCGGGCAATTACCACGTCTTCAACCAGTACACGATCTATGCGCAGAAGCGGGACGAGCTGAAGGCTTACTTAAAAGACAAAAACGTCGGGACTGAAATCTATTATCCCGTGCCGATGCACCTGCAAACCTGCTTCAAGGATCTGGGCTATCGGAAAGGCGCTTTCCCGGTTTCCGAACGCGCGTCCGAAACCGTGCTGTCCCTGCCGATCTACGCCGAACTGGCCGACGAACAACTTGCCTACGTCGTGGACTGCATCAAAGAATTTTACAGCCGTCACTGAGGCGGAGCATCCGACTCGGAGAATGAAGAACGGGGCCAGGCTGTCGATGCCTGGCCCCGTTCTTTTGACGGACTCTGTCGATCGAATTGACGACCGAGTTTTTGGCAGGGATGCGAGCTATTTCCGGTCCCCCTGGTCCCGCTGACAGCTTTGTTCTGCGACCATACGCTGGCCGGAGCTGGCATTGCCTGGAATTCTGGCCAGGCAGGCTTTCAGCGAGTCCTCGACGGCGCCGGCCGCGACGCGGGCATGTCCGTTCGTGGCCACGGCCGATCCGGTCGATCCCGCGTCCTGCGACGACAACTCCGCGCAGCCCGTGGTCAGCGCCAAGGCCGCGACCAGGACCATCGATCGGATGAAGTGAGTGCCCATAACGTGTTCCTCCTCTGTGGCGTGGATGAGTGGTTGTGGCGTAAGCGCAGCGGAGACCGGGAAATCGATCACGCCGGGAAGGAATGGGAGGCGCGAGGGATCAGACAGTCAGCGTGGCTTGGCGCGTCATGTGGCCATCCTGCCCCAGAAAGAGGCAGCCGGTCAACCTAATTAGTGGCCGACCCGGTTTATCCATTCCGGCAGCGCAGAAAAAAAAGTGGCTGGGGCGGTTGATCTGGTCCTGTTGCTTCGAGTCGGTTATCGTCTGGGGCGTGCGATCAGGAGTGCGATGAAGCCTTCCTGTTCGAAGTGGCGGTCTGTCGTCAGAGCCGATGACAGGCGGTGTTTAGGCCGTGTCGGCAAAGACTTGTTTCAAGGCCGACGGCTTCCGTACAGGTAGTGGTCGTGCTTGGCAGAGAGATCGGTGGGGAGCTTTGCAAAATCCGGCGTCGGAATACGATGAGCGATGGCTAGAATCTCGTCCCAAATCGGTTTCGTCACACGAGGCTTGGTCGAACGTTTCCTTGTCCGTGATCGAGGAGGCGTATCAACCGGTTCATGCAACTTTGTGCGTTTCATGATGCATTTTAGCCTAGTCGGTAGTAACGAAGGAGTCAAGGAAACGGCCAACAGGCTCTATTTTGCCGCTCGATTTTCCGAGAGGTTTGGCGTAAGCTTTTTTCCACATGAACACGAACGATGGCGTGAGACGGTCAGGCGCGAAGGGCACGAAGGATTGCTGGGCGATCGCGCTCGTTCTTGGCTGGGTGGTGGCTATGGACAGCCCCTGTTCGGCACAAGCGCCGCCGGTTGCTCCCTCAACGCAGAGTCCCCAGAATCAGACCCTGCAGAATCCGGCGACCGGATCGCAAATCCCGCCCTTGTCCGGTCCCGG
>VGXD01000135.1 GCA_016873525.1 Nitrospira sp.
GTACGTTCGGCGCCGCCATTGCGGCGCTAACGATCAGCATCTCGTTGCCGCGGGTCTACGTGGCGAACGCCACGCTACTGCCCACCCAGGCGGCGGATACTGGTTCTGCTTTTGCAGCAAGCCTTGTGTCGCAGCTCGGTCCCGCAGCCGGCATGTTCGGTGCGATCGGTTCGGGCCGAACGGGCGATCTCGTGGAGATCCTCGGTAGTCGAACCATGGCACAGCGCGTCATCGCCCGAGCCGGACTCAAGGGCCACTTCAAGAAGGCCAAGACGCAGTCGGAAATCGTCTCCCGCCTCAAGGCAATGACGCGAATCAGCGGCCCAAGTGTTGGCAGCAAGCTCATTGAAGTCAAAGTCGAGTCCCAGAATGCGGACCTTGCGGCGGAGGTAGCAAACGCATACGTCTCGGAACTAAAGCTGATGCTCGATGAGATCGGCTACAACGCGGCAGCCAGGAATCGGCGATTCATAGAAGGGCAGCTAGAAAAGAACAGAGCCGATCTGCTCAAGGTCGAGCAGCAACTGACAACCTTTCAAGCTACGAATCGCTTGGCGTCCCTCCCCGAGACCGTTGTCGCATCCATCCGTGCGATTAGCGATCTCGAGGCCCAGAAGATCGGCACCGAGGTACAGCTCCAGGGCATAAGCGAGACGCTCTCCGCCGTGAAGTCGAACGTCTTCAGCCTTCAAGCCGACCCGAAGTCCGTTGTGGACCTGGAGGTTCGAAAGCGTTCGCTCTCGGCACAGCAACAAGCACTCGATAGGGCGCGACAGGCGTTCCTCAACAAGCTTTCCGGACTGCCGCCCAAAGCAATGGAACTCGCACGGCTGCAGCGGGACGTCCAGGTCCAAAATGCGATTTACCTCGCATTGAATCAGCAGTATCAATCTGCGCTCATCAACGAGAGCAAGGATTCAGACTCCTTCCTTCCTCTGGACAGGGCTGAAAGGCCAGATAGACCGAGCTTCCCACGGCGAGGGCTGATTATCGCCATCGGAACCATGATTGGCATCCTTTTGGGGGCCGCCTTGATCCTTGCAATGGAGTGGTTCAGAACTGAGACCAGCAAGTGAAGTACCTTGTTACAGGTGCTGCCGGCTTCATTGGCATGTATGTCGCGCGGTGCCTGCTTTTTCGTGGTGACGAAGTTGTCGGCCTGGACAACATGAACCCTTACTACGATGTTGGCCTTAAGCGAGACCGCCTGGCTCAACTACGTTGCTTCGAGGGGTTCTCGTTCGTCGAGTTGGACCTGGCTGACACAGAGGGTCTTTCCCGTCTATTCGAATCCCGGGATTTCGAACGTGTTGTTCACCTTGCAGCGCAAGCCGGTGTACGATACTCCCTTATTAATCCCACTGCCTATGTCAACAGCAACGTCGTCGGATTTCTTAACATCCTGGAAGGATGCCGACTGAAGAAGATCTCACATCTGATCTATGCGAGTAGTTCAAGTGTCTATGGCGCTAGCACTAAGCTGCCGTTCTCCGTCCAGGACAGCGTAGACCACCCCGTTAGCTTGTATGCCGCGACAAAAAAAGCTAATGAGCTGATGGCACACGCGTATAGCCACTTGTTCCGGCTGCCGACTACCGGCCTGCGGTTCTTCACGGTTTATGGCCCCTGGGGCAGGCCAGATATGGCGCCTTGGCTCTTCACGAAGGCGATTCTCGCCGATGAGCCAATTTCAGTTTTCAACGACGGCAATTTACTACGGGATTTCACCTATATTGACGATATTGCTGAAGCGGTTATACGAATTGCGGACCTGGTTGCGGCGCCAGATCCATCTTTCGACAGCACAAGCCCAAATCCAGCAATTAGCGACGCACCCTATCGCATCTACAACATCGGTAATCACGAACCCGTGGATCTTCTCACCTTCATATCGACGCTGGAAGCGGTACTCGGCAAGACCGCCATCAAGAACATGCTTCCCATGCAGGCCGGCGACGTCCTTGCGACTTGCGCGGACGTCGAGGATCTGGCCAGAGCGGTCGACTTTGCGCCGAGGACACCGCTCGGTGACGGTCTCCGGAAGTTCGCCGAATGGTATCACGAGTACCATTGTTCTGCTTCGCGGCTCGTTTCTCGGTAAGGAATCCGTCGATGTGTGGGATAGCAGGATTATCACTCGTTCCTGGGAGCGACCTCGAGCTGCCGCCAATCCTCACACGCATGGTTGCCGTACAGAACCACCGCGGGCCTGACGCCAAAGGGACTTGGCTTTGCGCGCAAGACAAAGTGGGCCTTGCCCATAACCGCCTTTCTATTCTGGACCTCTCGGACGCCGGCCATCAGCCGATGCATTCGGCCGATGGTCTGCTCTCCATCGTTTTTAACGGAGAGATCTACAATTGGCGGGACCTCAGGGTGGGGCTCGAGTCTCGTGGAGTCTGTTTCCGAACCGGTACCGATACCGAGGTACTGCTGGAAGCCTATCGGCAGCACGGTTGTGAAGTACTCGCCTTTCTGCGAGGAATGTACGCATTCGCCCTGTACGACGCAAGAGACCGTACGCTCTTCTGCGCTCGCGACAGGGTCGGAAAGAAACCTTTCGTTTACTCGGAAACCGAGGCAGGCTTCGCGTTCGCATCGGAAATCCCTGCAGTTCTGCAGGTACCGGGCTGTGACACCCGTATCCACCACGGGGCCTTGGCCGCGATGCTTCTGCACAACATCAGGCAGATTCCCGATCCCTACACCGTTTACCGGGGATTACGGCGATTGCGGCCTGGCCATGCGATGATTGTCCGGGAGGGCCGCATCGTGAGGAATTGGCGGTACTGGCAGCCCACGCCAGACCCAGAGCCGCCAACACCTCAACGCCTCAGAGCCATACTCGAAGAGGCGGTGGCCTTGCGGATGGAGGCGGACGTACCCGTCGGTGCCCTATTGTCGGGGGGAGTGGACAGTTCGGCCGTCGTTCACCTGATGTCCCGCCGTTCAGCGGCCCCCGTCCGCACCTACGCACTCGGGCTTGACGCCCACGACGAGGACTTGCGGCGCGCGCGCATCATGGCGAACAAGCTCGGCTGCATTCACAAGGAGTTCTATTTCGATGCGGGGAGGGAGCTCGAGACTCTCCGCACGCTCATCGCCACCTACGGCGAACCCATAATGCTTCTGCCTCTCGTGCACACCTATGAGCTCGCGCGAGCAATCCGAGATGACGGCCTTAAGGTGGTCTTGGCCGGCCATGGCGCCGACGAGCTTTTCTACGGTTATACCGGCCATGCCCGTACTGCGCTGTTTTCAACCCTGGAGCCCTGGCTAGCCCCGCTCGCGCCGCTAATCCGGATGCTACCCATGACCAGCCTCCCGGAACCGCTGGTCGTCCTTGCGGCCAAGCCGGGGGCGCGAAAGGCCGCTCTTTACCGCGCTACAGAAGAGACTGCATGGACCTGCCTCGACCACGATGTTCGAAACCAGCTAAAGAACCTGCTTGTCGAAGAGCTCGCATACTGGGGGATGCTGATTCCACCTTCTCCATATATAGATGAATCTAATTTCGTCTCGTTGCTTATTGAGAATGCACATTCCGTCACCATCGCTAGCGATCTGCCAGCGATGCTGGCCTCAATTGAAATGCGCGCGCCCTTCCTGGATCAAAGGGTCGTTTCGTTCGCCCTGGCCACACCATATCGGCAGAAGGTCGCTAGCTTTTGGGATACGACTCGACTCAAGCAGATCCTGAAACTCGCCGTGTCCGACTTGGTTCCCGACGACCTGCTCTACGCACCAAAGCGCGGTTTTGGTTACGACATAAAGGAGCGTGCGGTTCTACAGGGGCCTTGGCGCCAGTCAGCGAAGGCCGCTTTCGAGGATTCGGACGATGCGGAAGGACTCTTCGATCGGAAAGCCCTGCGAGAGCTCTGGTACAGCCATGACAACGGGGCCGTTCGATCCGATCTTGTCGCGCGGCATTTTGCCGTGCAGTTATGGCTATCGAGCAGGAAACAATCTGCCTAGCCATGCCTTCTGAAGTCACGCCCGCCCCTCTTGGCCGCCGCCCCTGGCACTTGGCTCTGCACATGTATGTTGCGTTTTTCACGCTCTGCTACTTCGTCAAGGGGCTCTACTTCATCTTCCACCCGGCCCCCTTCTTCTCACTCACCCAGCATCCGAGGACCGATCAGATCTGGATGTACGGGCTGGCTGCTCTTTTCGTCGCGGCTGTGTCCCTGTTCATAATTCTTCGGACTTACAAGGTGGCCTTCGCCCTTCTTTCCAGGAGGCTCGCCGGCAGGTCTCCAGCTCCGGCTCTACGCACCGACCGACTCCTAGTCCTCTGTTGCACGGTCGCGGCCCTGGCATTCTTGATCCCTCGCGCCGGCGATGTAGTCCAGGCGCTCCAAACTGGCAGTTTTCTGATACGCCGAAGCGCAGCAAGTTGGGAGGAATTCTCCTCGGGTATGCTTGGCATGAAAGCCCTATTCATGCAAATCCAGGCTGGGCTGCTTATTATTCTGTCAGTCTATGCAGTCCAGAGGCGAGACTGGGGGCTTATCATGATTTCACTGCTCTACTTTTTAGCAAGCGCAATCACATCAAATGGAAGTCGCTTCCAGTTACTTAGCTCCATACTCCTCCTCCCAACCCTGTATTACTTGCTAGTAAAGCGGCGCCCATCACATCGCAACCTGTTCGTTGCGGGCATTTACGGGGCCGTCCTGCTTCTTCCCTTTCTTGCTGCCTTTCTCCTGGTCGCCCGCCGCTCAACAGGCTCGTTATTCGCGACAGAGCAAGTCTTCATTGCCGCCCTGGTGAGCTTCGACCCGGCCGATCATCTCGTCAACTACCTTTACGTGTTGCCCGTGGACTGGCTCGGAACTCGGACGATCGAGGAGATCTGGCAGGTCGTGCCGAGAGCGCTCTTCCCGGACAAACCCTTCCTCTACGGCATGCTGGCTTTGCAGAACGTGTTGTATCCCGGTTCCATTGGCAACCATACCGGAACCTTCCTTTACGGGCACTATCCGATGTCGAGTCTGGCGGTGGCGGTAGACTTCGGGTTTCTGCCGGGGTTGGTCCTGCACGCGCTGATGACGGGTTGGTTTCTGGCCTTTCTTGATGCCGGATTCGAGACCAACTCGCTGCTGCTAGTTGCACTCTTCGCGATGAACATCTTCTTCCTCTACCACCTAATCCGGGTCGGCATAGTGAACCACGTGATCATGGGCCTTCAATCGATGTTCATTCCGTTGCTGATCGCCAGTGCCCTCAGGTGGGCCGGCAAATTCAGTTTGACTTGGCGACCGGTGAGGCGCCCGACATGAAAAAAGACCCCGCAAACCTCCATCAACCTACCGTCGACGGTTTCGGGTTTGAGTGGAGTCACTTCGACCAAAGTGCCTTGCCTGTAGAAGACAAGAGCGAACTCTTCGCTGCATACTTCGATATCTTCCCCTGGGAGCGCCTGCCTCAGGCAGCGGAAGGATTCGATGCGGGATGCGGGAGCGGGAGATGGGCCATGTTGGTCGCTCCGCGAGTCGGGACGCTGCATTGCGTGGACGCCAGCAGCGACGCCCTTGAGGTAGCCCGCAGGGGACTTGCGGCGAACTCGAACTGCCTCTTTCACCACGCAAGCATCGACAGCCTGCCGTTTCCGGACGAGACTCAGGACTTCGGCTACAGCTTAGGGGTTCTGCACCACGTTCCCGATACCGAGGGCGGATTGTCGGCCTGCGTCTCCAAGCTCAAGCCCGGGGCGCCCTTCCTGCTCTACTTGTACTACGCCCTCGACAATCGCCAAATCTGGTACCGCCTGCTCTGGCGTGCGAGCGACGTGTTCAGACGTGGAATATCGATGCTCCCCGCAGGCTTGAAGTTGCTCACAAGCCAGATTATCGCTCTATTGCTTTACTGGCCCCTAGCGCGCTTTGCGCTCCTTGTCGAAAGACTCGGAGCCAATGCCAGCCCGCTCCCGCTCTATTTTTATCGTCACCGGAGTTTCTACGTGATGCAAACGGACGCCCTAGATCGCTTCGGCACACAACTGGAGAAGCGATTCACCCGCATCGCGATCAAGGAGATGATGGGGCG
>VGXD01000136.1 GCA_016873525.1 Nitrospira sp.
CGCCCGCTTGCTCCCCGCCTCGGCTAAGGCGTGCAGCAGCGTGTCGTTCACCGAGAAAAACCCGATCTCGGCGGCCGAAATGACGGCCGACAAAAAGATCAATGCGAAGAGTATCAGGAAGTCCATGGGGATCGTTATGCGAGACTCGGCCCTGCGGAGAGATTTACCGGCAGCCCGGCGCGCAGGGCAAGGTTGAATTCGAGAAAGAGGGAGAAGGGGGCTGGGAGAGTGTTCGCCCGTCGCCCCATGGGCCTACCATCATCCATAGGTGCATATTTGTATCATAGCGGCAAGCCCAGAGCAAATCCGATGCGTAAACTAGGAAACAATACAATGGGATACGAGCATCGTGCGACTGATAGGCCGGCGGACTTTTCCAACATCCTGCTACGTGTCATCACGCAACACTAACGGCTCCACGCCGAACTGAGCCCCAAGCCGGTCGGCCAAGGCCTCGGCCTGCGGCTCCGACGTAAAGCGCCCGACCAGCACCCGATAGTGCCGGCCGTTGGGAAGATCCACGGCCATGATGCGCACGTCCGGGTACTGCGCCTTCAGTCTCCCGGCCAGGGCCTGGGCATTGGCCTGCTCGGCAAAGGAGGCGACCTGGACCCTCAGATATCCCATCGCGCCGGGACGCCCCTGATACTTGACGACTTTCAATTCCACCCGGTCGGTGCCGTTGCCGGTCATACCCAAGGCCTGAGCCGCAGCCAAGGACAAATCGATGATCCGCCCCTTGGCAAAGGGCCCGCGGTCGTTGATGCGCACCGTGACCTGGCGCTCGTTGCTTAACGATCGGACATGCGCGATGGATCCGAGCGGGAGTGTGCGGTGGGCCGCCGTGAGCTGATGCATGTCGTATTGCTCCCCATTGGCGGTTTTGTGGCCGTGGAAGCCGGGACCGTACCAGGACGCGACCCCTCGCTCCACATAGCCAACCGGGTAGCCGGCCGGATAGTCGGCAGGAGGCGCCGTCCGATGGGCGCGGCCTCCCGCGCAACCGGACAAGCCCCAGGCCGCAGGCAGGAGGACAACCACCGCGAACAAGATGGCCGCTCTGCAGACACACATGGATCGTCCGGGCTAGATCTCGTCGAGCGATTGTCCCTGGAGCGCCGCCAACGCCTTCTGCTGGTCGGACACCGTGAGCACCACGATCGCGCGCTTGCCCTCGCGGGAGGGAGTCAGGTAGGCACAGTCGATGTTGATCTTGGTCCGCTTGAGCAACTCGGCCACTTCGCTGAGCGCGCCGGGCTTGTTTTCAAGGCTCAGGACCAGCGCCGCTTCCTCTCGAAACTGGATCTTCGCCGCAGCCAGCGCCGCCCGCGCCTTCTCCAGATCGTTGACCAAGAGGCGCAGATGCCCATGTCCTGCGACCTCCGGCGCCGAAAACGCCTTGATATTCACTCCCGCCGATCCCAGCACCGAGGCCACCTTCGCCAGAATCCCGGGCTTGCTCTCCTCGCTGATGACTAATTGCATTGTCGCCGGCATTGCCTTGTCCGCCTCCCTTCCAAATCGTAGACGTCGCTACAGCCCCCGCTCGTCACCGCCTAATATCCCGTTCCCGCCCCACGGGAACAGAGGAAAATGATGAGCCAGATAATAGCAAAAATAAACGGGGAAAAGAGCAAATACCAGCGCGACGAAATCCAGCCGAACGTCCTGAGAATCCAGGAAGCTTGCGCCCGGTATTGCGCCGTGTCCAGAATCGAGAACCGGGGATCATCCGGATAGCGATCGCGAAACACCTGAAGTTTTCTCTGCCACGCTTCCTGAAACAGAGCCGTCCGTCCGATCGAAAACGTCCAAATCATGTTGAAGATCACCCCTGCCAGGTACATGAACCACTTGTCTTCGGTAAACCCCTCCCCGGAGATATTGATCGCCGAGACCAGCAGGCCATTGACCACCAGCAGGACTTGCAGCTTCGTCGTCTTGATCGGATTCTCTTGTGACCACAGATCGAGCAGAATTTTATAGGCCTCGAAGTCCCGCTCCACCTGTGCAGCCGGCTCTGTTTGAGGCTCTCCCTGTGGCGACATGACCGAATCCCTTCTCAAGCAATCACAAACTATAAAAACCGCAGGACCATCGCGCGGCAGTCCTGCCCACGTTGCGCCCTGTGCCGCTCATCATTCTTTGCGTCGTGAAACCCACACCTGCCCCGGTGGATCCACCTGGAGACCGCGGGAAAACCGCGGGGAAGCCAGCCATTTTCAACCTGCAAGCGATGCCCTTTCACGATGGCTTAGCATTGGTTAACCGCCTTAGATTACGGCAAAAAAAATCTAGGTTGCGCGCAGTGTGTGATGGAACAGTTCTCGAAAGAATCTTTCACGAGCTTCCGGCTTTTCCAAGACCTCAATTATGCTGAAGGTCTTTTCCACAAGACGGTCCTTGTCAATGCGTCTTTTCAACTCAGGAGTAAAGACAGCGCCGAGATAAAAATTTTTGCACCGTGGGCTAGTCTGAGCCGCGTGCTGAAATGATTTAGTCGCCGCACCATATCGCTCCAAAGCTCCAGCAGGGTCAGTACCTCCCTTGATCTCAATAACGGCCAACAGATCACCCTCCCTAGTGAACGATATATCAGGCTCCGAACCAAACCGTATCTCGATGTTTCCCTTGAGCATACAGACGCGGGGCATCGTTTTATAGATTTTATCTTTTGTGAGGGAAGGTTTAACCAGAAGGTGTCGCTCGATTAACCATTCAAGTATCAGCGTTCGGATGCGTTCCTCGGCAATCTCACCGACCTTGTTTCGCATGACACCATCGAGGGTAATGCCTAACGTAGCGATAATGGTTCGGTTGCCATTCTCCAGAGTCCAGTCCGTTGAGTTTTTAATAATGGAGCAAATGAAGGTGTTATATGTTTGGGCCATCTTGATGGCCTTCTCAACATCCAGCTTTCCACGAGAATTGCCAGCCTCAAGCGATTCAACGGCTCCAACGTATGTTCGAGCGGCCTTCAATGATAGGCCGCAGAGGCACCGATAATAGAGGCTTGTGGCAGGGCCATGAAGAAGCACATCGGGATGACAGAAAACAAGTTTTGGATCGTACCGTTGAATCTCGACTGCATAGGACCAAACTTGCGGCTCGATCAGCAGCCTACTCAATGGCTTCCAGGCAAGCTTGCCAGGGAAAGCACGGATAAGCTGAACCGCTTTCAGGTCATTTCGTTTTTGAAGAGAGGTAACTATTAAAAGAGATTTTATGAGGCGTATCCGGTCAGTGTACTGATTCGACTCAACCATCACGCTTGCCTACCGCTTAACCTGGGATTGCGCTTTGACCAGACATACACGCATTTGCGGAGCTCATTCCTTCCGTGAGTTCCCATCTGTTGACTGCTATTTCCCTTGCCTCTCGGTAAAACCCAGATGTGATCAATCGTTAAACCGGAACGAGCCGCAAAATCAGACAAGATGAGATCCACAGATACCTCTTCACCGTTGTACTGGACATTGTCATTGACCATAACAACTCGTCCTCCTGGGGCAAGAACGCGCGAGAGCTCGCGAATGGCAAGATTCATTTCAAAGAAGTAGTTCTCAACCATGTTAGGTATGTTGTTGTTGTTGAGTTTTCCTTCCTCTTGAGCCGCATAGAGAAGGGCCAGCACCTCGTGCAACGCCTCCTGACTGGCAAAAGCAGTCACGGCAGCCTTGTATCGTCCCTCCAGATTTCGGCGTCGATATTCTTGTGCAAGTTGAATACGTTTGGTTTTATTCTCTACCGTGCAGGACAAAAGGGATTGGCGAAGTTGCTTAACGGATTCCTCGTTGTGGCCTAGAAAGGCCAATTCAAGAGCGTAGGTGCGTGTATAGTCATATCTGTTGCAATAGGGCGGTGACGTAATCACCAAATCGAACGAAGCGTCAGGAAGCCGACAAAGTTGAGTTAGGCAAGAGCCCTCGATGACGTTCACATTGCGAGAGAACCTTTCACCGCCACGTTGCCGAATGTCCTGAAGCATTAGACGCAACTTCCCGGTAATAGCCGAACAGAAATCACGGATGGGACCTTTATTGAAATTAGACTTTAGAAGTCTTCCGGAGCGGGAATCCCAGCGGAGATACTGGCCATCCTTGCGCGTATAACTGACATCTTCGAGGACGGAAAGACAGGCGAACCAGAAGAGAAACCGTACATCTTTTCTACGAATCCCATTAAGGAATGCGTGATAAGTAGAGAAGGCTCGTTCGGTCTGCTCTGGAAATGCCTTGTCGGTAATGCGGAGATGCGGAAACTTAAAACCATTTAGTTGGGAAGAATGCCAAGAAATCTTCTCTAGCCGGTTCAGGTAGTATTCAAACGACCGAATATCAACGGAATCGGCGAGAAGCCTGGCGCGAATCGCAGCAACCCCCACAGGCAAAAGCTCGATGCCGGTTGCATGCCAACCCTCTTTTGTTGCCGTAGTTAAAGTAGTTCCAGCCCCAGCAAACGGATCGAGCACTCTCAGTCTAGACATCCTGGGCGGCTGGAACTTTTGGAGGCAATACTGAACAAGACCAGAGGAGAAAGCTTCCTTGTACTTGAGCCAACGGTAGAAAGGGATATTTTTATTTGCCTGAAAAGATACGAGAGCCCGATTTAATTCAGGATTAACAACGAGCTTATCCGCATAATGGCGATAGAGGACCTCTCTTTTCGTTTTCGACAAAGCCGATGATAAATCGATGCAAGGCAGGACTTTTTGCAAAGCCGATCCTGATTGGATTCTGTAGGCCACACAAGCCTCTCTTCACAAACTGACCATGTCAGGCGCAAAATTCATGCTAGATTAGCGAGGTTCAAGAACCCGTATAACAACAGCCCTCGGCATTCGCTTTTGCACTCACTCAAGGCCTTGGGCGCTGCCGCTATCTCGCACCGCGCCGGGACCCGCGCCGGGACGCTTCGCGCTTGGCGATCGGACAGTGCGGGCACTCAGACCTGGGCTGTTCCTCGCTCGACCGGCGCCTGAACAACCCGGCCAAACGGAGCCCGAACGGACCGCACCATGTCGTCATCGACCGCCCGGCCCCGCCGCACCTGATCTTCTTCTTCCACAAGCCGGAACGTCTCATGGCCGTCCTCCCGGTTAGGAGCACCCGCTGGTCGCACCGCAGTTCATGCATTTGAGGCAGGTGCCGTTTCTGACCAGCATGAATTCCTTGCAGTTCTGACAGGCGTCGCCTTCGTAGCCCTTCAGCCTCGCCAACTCGACCGTCGTATAGGTGAGCGTCTCGCGCTTCAACTCGACCTTGTGCGCGACCGTGCCGTTGCCGCCGTTGCCATGCCCATTGCCGCCGTTCCCATGGCCGCGTCTCGCCGGGAACACTTCGGAACTGATGCCCGACGGCGCCAGCGCTTGCGCGTCCACCGGCTCGCTGTCCATACACTCCGGATCCTGCGCGTCTTTCTTCATCGAATCCATGCGCAGGTCGTCCGGCACCACCTGGGCCAGGTCATTGCGGCCCAGGTACGTGATGGCCAGTTCACGGAAGATGTAGTCGATGATCGAGGTGGACATCTTGATGTGATCGTTGAGCTTGACCGGCCCGTTCGGCTCGAACCGCGTGAAGACGAACGCTTCGACGAACTCCTCCAGGGGCACGCCGTGCTGGAGCCCCAGCGAGATGGCGATCGCAAAGCAGTTCATCAGGCTCCGGAAGGCCGCGCCTTCCTTGTGCATGTCCAGGAAGATCTCGCCCACCGTCCCGTCGCTGTATTCGCCTGTCCGCAGGTAGATCTTATGGCCGCCCACGATCGCTTTTTGGGTATAGCCCAGCCGCCGTTCCGGCATCCGCCGCCGCTTGGCCAGATACCGCACCATCACCTTCTCCGTGATCCGCTCGGCCGTGGCCAAGACCTCGTGGGTCTCGGCTGCGGCGCCGGAATCGGAGGCGGCGTTGAGTGGCTGGCTGAGCTTCGAGCCGTCGCGGTAGAGCGCCACCGCCTTGACCATGCTGCGCCAGGCCAGGAGGTAGGAAGCCTTTACGTCCTCGACCGACGCGTCGGCCGGCATATTG
>VGXD01000137.1 GCA_016873525.1 Nitrospira sp.
CGCCAAACACCTCCGCGCACCCGCATGATGCGCCCTGGACGACATCGCGAACCGATTGGTAGAGGCCGTTGGCTGGATGCGAGAGCTTGGCCAGTTCAGCCGGCCAGCGTGTGCCGGTCCCGTTGAAGACCAGGGCCACGTCGTCCCCCTTCTGCTTGCATTCGGCCGCCAGCGCCAGAGCGTTAAAGACTCGCCCGAGCGCTTCTTCTGAACCGTGTTTTGGATCGGACAGGATAATGATGGCCGTTTTCATGGTCGATCTCCTTTCAGAACAATGTGGTGAATGGGCACGCCGATTTCGCTAATGTCCTCGACGCCTGGTCGCTTCATCGCGGGCCAGTTGGCATCGGCCTTTCCAATGAAGCCGGAGATATCCTGCCCCCAGGCGGCCTCGATCTCCTTGTTGTAGTTCACGTAGAGCTTCCCGCCGACCACTTTCCACACCTCGGCATCGCCGTCGAAGCGCTTGGCCTGGCTGATCCCCCAGGCACAGTATCCGCCATATTGCGGCGCATACCGTTCCGGATCGGCCGCGAACAGGTCGCGGTGGACCGCGCTCACGAACCGCCACGTCGCATCGGCATACTCAAGGACGAATTCCGTTCGACCCTCGACCGCTCTGCCGTCCGTGAAATAGGCGACCGGGTCGTAGCCTTTCAGAGCCAAATCTCCCAGCAAGGTCTTGTTGATCTTGCGCGACGTCTGCACCATGGTTCTCCGCCTTAACAAGGCAATTGATTGCTGTGCTTTTCTGCGCGAAGGCCATCGCACCGCCTCACTACAGCAAGACGGGCACCAGACAGCACGGAAGGCAGCATCGAAGCTAACGGTACCGTACAATCAAACATTTGTGACTTCAAAAATATGGGCGCTGTTGATTCAAAAGCGAGCCAGAGTCCACGAAATATCGTAGGCTCACGAAATACCGTGGCTGTGCGGGTAGCTACGAAGGTTGGGCTAGTTGGGGCGTTTAATGCCGAGCTTCTGCATGCGTGAGCGGAGAGTGTTGGGATGGAGGCCCAGACGAAGGGCGGCGCCGCGATGGCCTTCGATCACCCATTCAGCCTCAGTAAGCACCTGGAGTATGTGGACACGCGCGACATCGTCGAGCGTGCCGGCCGCCGGACTCTGGGCGGAGGCGCGAGGGAGGAGCAGCTGGTCGTCAATCTGCACGACCGGGCCGTCGGCGAGAATGAGCGCCCGTTCGATCACGTTTTCCAATTCCCGCACATTGCCGGGCCAGGGATAGCGCGCGAGTCGCGCCATCGTGTCTTGGGAAACGCCGTCCACCCGCTTGCCCAGCTTTTTGGCAAGCTTGTCCAGGAAGAACGAGGCCAGCAGGGGAATATCCGAGGGGCGCGCACGGAGCGGTGGGACCTCGAGGGGGAACACGTTCAACCGATACAGCAAATCCGCGCGGAAGTCGCCGGCCACTACCGCTTCGTTCAAGTTCCGGTTCGTCGCGGCAATCACGCGCACGTCCGTATTCAACAACTGGCTGCCGCCCACTCGCTCGAACTCCCGCTCTTGCAGAACCCGCAGGAGCTTGACCTGCGCGTCGAGGGGCAGCTCCCCGACTTCATCCAGAAAGATCGTGCCGCCGTCGGCCAGCTCGAACCGGCCGAGCCGCCGGGCGACGGCGCCGGTGAACGCGCCCTTCTCGTGGCCGAACAGCTCGCTCTCCACCAAATTGGCCGGAATCGCGCCGCAGTTGACGCGGACCAGCGGGCGGGCATTGCGGGGACTGAGGTGATGGATGGCCCGGGCCAGCGCCTCCTTGCCGGTGCCGGTTTCGCCGAGCAGCAGCACGGTCGAGTCGGTCGGCGCCACCTGCTCGATTTTGCGCAGGACAGCTTTGATGGCGTCGCTGGTGCCGACGATGTCCTTGAAATTGTGCTGGAGGGTGATTTCTTCGCGCAGATAGAGATTCTCGGCCTGGAGCCGGTTTTTCATCTGCTCCACTTCCGCGAACAGCTGCGCGTTTTTGATGGCGACGGCGGCTTGATTGGCGAAGACCGCCAGGCGGTCGAATTCGTGCTGCGCCATGGGCCGCCGCCCGAACATCGCCAGCACCCCCAGCAATTCCTTCCGAAAGAGCAGCGGGTGGCCCGCGAACGAGCGCAGCCCGTTGTCCGCCATCCATTGCTTGTTCGGCAACCGCTCGTCGCCTTGGATATCGTTGGTCGAGAGCGGCCCCCAGCCTTGCGCGATCCGGCCGATCTTGAGCGCGCCGAGGGGAATCCGGCGGTACTCGCCGTCGAGGTTCCGGTAGAGGCCGGCGCTGGCTTTCAGGTGGAGGCAGCGTTCGCGGTTCGCACAGTCCGCCGCCTTGTGACAGTCCGCGCAGAGGTCGCCGGGCCCCAAGAGCCAGATGCGGGCGAAGGCCGCGTCCAGGTCGTTGACGAGCCCCTGCGTGATCGTCGTGAGGACGACGTGCAAGTCCAGGCTGGAGGTCATCTGAAGCGCAATCCGCTCCAGCATGTCGGCGGGCTTGGCGGATGGATGATCGTGAGGCAGGTCGTCCATGCTGGGCGTTAGCTGTATTGGTCTTCCGTGTAGCATTGCTTGATCGCCCAAAATACCGCTTCCTTGAGTTTTTTGATCTGGGGGTCGGGAGGATCGGTCCGAATCTTCTGCAACTTCCGGTCGAGCGCGAAGAGCGGTTCGACGGAACGTTTGTCCGGGAGTTTGCCGAGAGCCCAGGCGATCTCGGTCTGGACGGTGATGTCGATGCCGGGCGCATCCAGCATTTCCAGCAGGGGCGGAATAATGCTGGGGTCGCCGTGCAAGGCGCCCACTTGCCCCAGCCCCTTGGCCGCGGCGGCTTGCAGGTCCGGTTGCTTGGAGGTTTTCAGGATGTCGATCAGGATCGGAATGCCGTCCTTGCCGATGTTTCCGAGCGCGACCGCGGCCTGCTTGGCCAGGTCCTTGTCCTTGAGGGCTTCCTTCAATTGCGGCAGGGCTTCATGCGAGAGCATGTCGCCCAGGAGGGCAATCACGCGAAGCTTGCGGATCTCGTTGGTGCCGGGCGCGTCCAGCATTTTCATGAGGCGGTCCGCCTGGCCCCATTCGGCGGTCAGGAGCACCGGGAAGTCGTACTGATCGAGACGATTTTTGAGCGCGGCCATGGCATGGGCGCCGGGATCGCCGGCGTTGGCCTTCTGGGCGGCCTCCGCCGCATCCTCGAAGTCCGTGCGCACTTCCTTCTGCCATTTGATTTTCATGTTGCCGAGCAGGTAGGTGAGCTGGCAGGCGGGGCCTTTCCACACACGCGAGGGCGAGTCGGGCAGGTCGGCGTCGCTGCCCATCGTTGCCGTGCCCTCCCAGGTCTTGCGTTGCTCGCATTTCACCCTCAAGACGACGTCGTGCGGGCGGGCTGGCTCGGTGACGACGGTGTAGCCGACCTCGTGCAGGCGGCGTACGACTACCTCGGCGAGGGCGGTCTGGTCTCCCTGGCCCTTGTCGGTGAGGGCCAGGACCTCCACCAGGACCGTCTGGGCCTTGGCCAGGTGGTCTCGTTGCTCGGCGGTGAAGTACTCGCGATAAGCCCAGCTCGTTCCGCTCGCAAGCGCGAGCAGCAGGGCGATGGCGGCTATACGCAGCCTGTTCGTCATGAGACACCTCCTCCGAGAGCCAACCCGGGCGACGGTGGCGGAGAGGAACCGTCAGATGATGCGATCGGTCTCGGACCTCACGGCCTGAAATCCTGCCCCTCTCTTGTACGGTTTAAGTATACCGCCGAACCTGGCGGCTTCGCCAGCCCGGTCGTCTTGGGTTGCCGTAAAGACCGCTCGTTCCGCGAACTTGCGCATCGGCGCTTTCTGTTGACAGTAAGGCGGTAGGCCCTGTAAAACGATAGCACAACGTAGCCACGATTGGATGTCTGTCCAGCCGGCATAGTCGGTCGGTACGGGCAACCGGCCTGTGGAGTCGGAGCGCTCGATTAATGTGGCGAACCTCAACGAGGCGGCTGCCCGGATTTTGAACCGACTTTCGAGGCCGGCACCTACGCATCATGCTTCGTGTTCCCTGCCCGATGACGGGAGCCTGTTCGTCGGGGCGCCCGTTTCAATTCTCGTTGCACCGGGTCATGGCAATGGGCCTTGGACGCGAGAGTGGCGGAACCGGCAGACGCGCGAGACTTAGGATCTCGTGGGAAACCGTGGGGGTTCAAGTCCCCCCTCTCGCACCATTTAAATCTGACAGGTTTCAAGCTGACAAGTGAACAAGCATGAGTAGTAAGGATCTTCTACGGCTTGTCAGCTTGGCTCCTTGTCAGCTTGTTAGCTAAAGGAAGTTGGAAGTTATGAAACTGGAAGTGACGGAACTCGGGCCCATCAAGCGCGCGCTCAAAATCGAAGTCCCCGAAGACGAAGTCAAAAAACACTTCGTGCAAGCCTATGCCCAATTGAACAAGCAGGTGCAAATCCCCGGCTTCAGGCCCGGCAAGGCGCCGCAGGCCTTGCTGGAAAAGAAATACGCCAAGACGGTGGAGGAGGATGTCGTCCGTCGCTTGATCCCGGACTATTATGAGCGCGCCGTTCGCCAAGCCGGGATCGTGCCGGTGCTGGTGGAAATGCCGCCGCTCGAACGCGCGAAGATCAAGAAGGACGCGGCCTTTTCCTTCACGGCGACCGTCGAGATCAAGCCGAAGATCGAACTGCGGGATTATAAGCCGCCCAGCCCGATGTCGCTCAAGCCGGACAAGCGGACGGTGACCGACGAACAAGTCGACAAGACGCTGGAGGTGTTGCGAGAGCGCCAAGCGGAGCTGCACGCGGCCCCGGCCGGGACGACGCTGAACGAAGGCGATTACGCCGTCGTCGATGTGGAGGGGTTTCTGGACCTGGCCCCCCTCGAAGGAGCGAAGCAAGACGGGCAGCTTCATCAGGTCGGCTCCAAGGCCCCCATCCTCGGCATCGAGGTGGACGAGCAACTTCTGGGGAAGAAGGAAGGCGACCGGGTCGAAATCTCCCAGCCCTATCCGGCCTCGCATCCGGACCAGCGTCTGGCCGGCAAGACCGTCGTGTTCCGGGTGACGGTGAAGGCGGTGAAGCAGCGGAAGCTGCCGTCGCTGGACGATGAGTTCGCCAAGGACTGCGGCCCCTACACGTCGTTGGCCGAGTTGAAAGACAAGCTGCGCGCCGAGATGGAGAAGGCGCTGAAGAAGGACATCGAGGACACGCACAAGGACTTCATCCTCAAGCGATTGGTCGACACCCATCACTTCGAAGTGCCGGAGACGCTGATCGAACGGGAAGTGACGGCGATGGTTCGCCAGGCGATGCAACAGCGGCAACGGCAGCGGGCCAGGACCGGGGAGTCCCAGGATCCCGTCTTGCGCCAGGAAGAGGTCCGCGCGCTGCGAGAAGAGAGTCTTCCGGAAGCGACCCGGCGGGTGAAGGTCGGCCTCATCCTGGAGGCGATTGCGGAAAAGGAAGGCCTGACGGTCGGCGAAGAAGACGTGAAGGCGGAGTGCGAGCGGTTGGCGACGGACCTGCGAATGGCCCCGGAGGAACTGCGACGCCTCATCGAATCCGGCGGCGAGGAGGCCATCGACGAACTCAAGGGCCGCATCCTGGCAGACAAGTCCTTGGACTTCGTCTATCGGCATGCCGTGATTCAGGGTTGAGGGGGACGACGGCTTGCCAGGATCGGTCGGGTCGGTCGGGGGCGGTTGAAAAATGTGCTAAGATAAAACCGTTGCACTCGATCGAGCGGCCGGCGCGCGGGTCGCTCGGGAACGTGAGACGAACGTCAGATTAGCGGACCAGGACCGGAAGAGAAAGGATAGGCCCTATGTTAGTGCCCATTGTAATCGAGCAGACCAACCGCGGTGAGCGTGCCTACGACATTTACTCTCGTCTGCTCAAGGACCGCATCATTTTCATCGGGGCCCCCATCGACGACATTTTTGCGAACCTCGTCATCGCCCAGTTGTTGTTTCTGGAGGCGGAGGATCCCGAGAAGGACATCAACCTCTACATCAATTCACCGGGCGGCAGCGTGACGGCGGGGC
>VGXD01000138.1 GCA_016873525.1 Nitrospira sp.
AAAATTGTTTTTGCTTTGGGTTCATACCCGTGCTCGTGAAGCGTTACGTGTCATGCGTGAAGCGCAAAAATCTGCTCAGTGAAGTCATGCTCTTTTCTTGTCACGCGTCGCGTTCAACGGGTCACGTCTTTTCTGGCCGGTTTCAACCGTTCCGTGAGGACCGGGTAGCGGCCCTCGCTCGTGCCGAAGGTGCCGCCGTTGCCGTCCGCCGCCACGACGCGGAGCATGACGCCCTCCGGCGCCTCGGCCGGGGTCGGCACGAAAAACGGCGCCTCGAAGCTGCTCTTGCTGCCGCTGTAGAACAACTGCAGCCGTTCGACGACGCGGTCCCCGATCAAGACCTCGCCGTAGATGTGCATCTTGCGCGAGTCCCAGTCGCCATGGGGCCTGACCCACGAGCCGGAGAGGGTCTGAATCGAGGCTTTGAGCGTGACGTCGTCCTTCGCAATCAAGGGTTCGCCCGGAGCCGGTTGTTCGATCTGGACGATGAAGCCGTTGAGGTGGAGCACGATCCCATCGTTCGTCAGGTGCTGGCCGGGAATCAACCAGACCGTCTTGCTGGCGCGTTGCATGGACGCCGGGTGGCTCAGGGGGCCCTGGGCGGCAATTTCGACCAGGGTCGGCCGGTCGAGGTGGAGCGTGGTGCGGTAGGACCCGGAGGGCCGTGTGGAGTAGCGAGGCTCTCCCATGAGGCGCGGCGTGCGCATGATCTGATTCTGGTCCCCCGCTTCTCCCTCCTGGAGGCCGGAGGCGAGCAGGCGGCCTGTGCCCGCGTCGGTGATCGTGACGCTGGCGCCGCCCACGTCATCTCCCAGCACCATGGCCCCCTGCGCGACCACGCGCACTACCACCTCCGTTGCGACAGGGACGGGAGGGGGGGAGACGAAGAACGCGGACGTATCGGCGGCCTGGGCCGAGACGGACAAACCGAGGGCGGCCACAGCGTACCCGACAAACCATTTCGTCAATGCATGCACTGCGCGGCACCTATGGATTATTTGACCTTGGTTCCCGGCTCAACGTCTTCCAGCACCGTGACAAGTCCGCCCACATCCTTGTCGCCGGCCGCCAGCACCATGCCCTGCGATTCGATCCCCATCAGCTTGGCCGGCTTGAGGTTGGCGACGATGACGATGCGGCGGCCGACGAGGGATTCGGGCTCGTAGCGTTTGCCGATCCCCGCGACGATTTGGCGCTGCTCGCTGCCCAGGTCCACGTGGAGCTTGATCAGTTTTTCCGATTTGGGCACCCGCTCGGCGCTGAGCACCGTGGCCGTTTTCAACTGGACCTTGAGGAAATCTTCGATGGTGATCTGCGGCGTTTCCTGCGGCACCGTGGCGGCGAGTGGCGCCGCCGGAGCCGGCGTTGACGGCGAAACGGCTGAACCGGGCTGTTGGTCTTGGCTCACGCGTGACTCTCCTTGCGTTTTGGTGGTGTCGATTCTGGGGAAGAGCGGGTTGTCCTTGGCGATCGGTGTGCCGGGCTTGAGCCCGCCCCATTGGCGGCCGGCCGATGGGGCGCCCACGCCCAGTTGGCGTTGGAGTTCCTCGGCCGTCTGCGGCATGAACGGAGCCAGCATGAGCGCGACGATGCGGAGCGCTTCGGCCGCATCGTAGAGGACGGTATCGAGTTCCGGTTTGTTTTTGTCTTCCTTCGCCAGTTTCCAGGGAGCGTTCTTGTCGATGTGTTGATTGGCCACCTGGATCACGCCCCACATCGACTCCAAGGCTCGACTGAATTCCAGCTTGGCAAGGTGCTCATCCACCAGGTCCGGTAGTTGAACGGCCTGACGTTGAAGCAGATGGTCTGCCCTGGCATCCTCGCTCGGCTGAGGCACAACCCCCTTGGCGAAGCGCTCGATCATCGTCAAGGTGCGATTTAGCAGATTGCCCAGGTCGTTGGCTAGGTCCGTATTGATGCGCCCGATCAGCGCGTCCCTGGAAAAGTCTCCATCGTGGCCGAAGGGCACCTCGCGCAAGAGAAAATACCGGAAGGCGTCCACGCCGAACTCGTCCACGATGGCATTGGGATCGACGACGTTGCCACGGCTCTTGGACATCTTCTCGCCGTTCACCGTCCACCAGCCATGGGCGAAGATGGTCTGGGGCAGCGGCAGTTCAAGGGCCATCAGCATCGTGGACCAATAGACGGCGTGGGTGGTCAGGATGTCTTTGCCGACGAGGTGAATAGTCGCCGGCCAGTACCGGTCGAAGGAGGGCTTCTGGGGCAAGTAGTCCAGAGCCGAAATGTAATTTACCAGCGCGTCGAACCAGACGTAGGTGACGTAGTCCTTGTCGAAGGGCAGCTCGATGCCCCAGGAGAGCCGGGATTTTGGTCTTGAGATAGAGAGATCTCCGAGCTTCTGGTTTTGCAGGAATCCCAAGACTTCATTGCGGCGTGATTCCGGACGGACGAACGTTGCGTTCTTTCTGATGTGGTCAATCAGACGGTCTTGATACTGCCCCATCTTGAAGAAATAATTGCTCTCGCTTAACTGCTCGACCGGACGCTTGCAGTCCGGGCAGAGGCCTGCGACGACATCCTTCTCGGTCCAGAACCTCTCGTCGAAGGTGCAGTACCAGCCGGTATAGGCCTTCTGGTAAATCAGGCCCTTGTCATGCAGCGCCTGGAGCTTTTCCTGGACGAAAGTTTTGTGTTGCCGGTCGGTGGTGCGGATGAAGGCGTCGTGAGAAATATTCAGCCTGGTCCATAAATGCTGAAACTGGGGGGCGAGGTGATCGCAGTGGGTTTGCGGATCGACTCCGGCTTTCGCTGCGGCCTGCTGGACTTTCTGGCCATGTTCGTCGAGGCCGGTCAGGAAGAAGACGTCTTCGCCGCGCAGTCGATGGTAGCGGGCCAGCACGTCGGCGGCCACGGTGGTATAGGCATGGCCGATGTGCGGCACGTCGTTGACGTAGTAAATGGGGGTCGTGATGTAGAACGTTTTCGGCATATTTCGACCAAGATAACAGGCCGACGGCCTGGAAAGCTAGATTGTCACGGGAGACGGGATTCGACCGGCACGCAGACCGCCTCGCGCAGACGGAGCAGGATGTTTTCGAGCGCCATCTGGAGATTCAGGTTCCGTCCCGAGGACCGCTGGATCGTTTCGATCTCCGTGAGCAAGTCCAGGAGATTGCCGAGCTGGAGGCTGCGGACCGATTGTTGTAAATCGGGCAATCGCTCCAGGTTGAGCAGGGAGTCGGGATCGGCGCCGACTCCGACCAGGACCAAGTCCCTGACCCACTGCGCGAGCCATTCCAAGGCCTCCGGCGTCCGATCAGATTTGTGAAGAGCTTCCGCCGTCCCCAAGAGCGTGGCGATGGATTGCAGCGAGGTCTGAGAGGTCAGGCGGCAGAATTCGTCTTGTTGGGCGCGGAGTGCCGCCACGTCGGCCTTCAGGGCCTGGCCGATCCTGGCTTGGGTGGCCATGGCCAGAAAGCGGGCGTCGTCCGGCGTGATCTCCCGCTTCGTGATCAGCGCGGCTTCCACCTGGGTCCTGGCCGGCGGCACGAAGCGGATGGCCTGGCAGCGGGACCGGACTGTGGCGGGGAGGGCGGAGGGCCGGCTGGTGATCAAGAGAAACAAGCTGTGGGCTGTGGGCTCTTCCAGGGTTTTGAGCAGGGCGTTGGCGGCGCCCTGGGTCAGCCGGTCCGCCTCGTCGATCAGGCAGACCTTGCGCCTGCCGACCAAGGGGCGGTAGACGATCTGCTGCTCCAATTCGCGGACCTGCTCGATCTTGATCTGCGGGTTGGCAAGTTCCTGGTCCGGTTCGATCAGCCGGAAGTCAGGATGGGTGCGGGCCTCGATCTGGCAACAGGACTGGCAGATGCCGCAGGCATCGGGGCCGCCGGGTCCATAGTCGGTGTCGCAGTTGATGGCCTGGGCGAACCGCATGGCGGCCAGCTTCTTGCCGATTCCGTCTTCGCCATGAAACAGGTAGGCATGGGCCACCCGGTCGTGCAGGATCGAGGCCTTGAGGATGGCTTTGGGCCTCTCGTGTCCGATGAGATCGCTGAAGGGCATATTAAAACGTCATCATAAAACTAAAAAGTCAGAAGGTCGAAAAGTTGAAAAGTCGTAAAGGCATCGTTCAAGGCTCAAGGGGCGTGTTTTTTTGACTTGTAGACTTTCGGACTGTACGACTTTTCGATAGAAACTTTCCAACGATTTTCTCGACAGTTTCCGCAATGCGGTCCGGAGTCGGCGTTGCGTCCAGTATCTTGATTCGACGCGGGTTGCGGGAGGCCAGGGCGAGAAAGCCTTGGCGGACTCGCTCGTGAAACCGGCGGGTTTCGCGGTCCATCCGGTTCAAGGCGACGCCGCGCTCTCGTCGGCGTCTGGCAAGTCCCGTCGAAACGGGAAGGTCGAAGAGAAGGGTCAGGTCCGGGGTCACCCCTTGCGTGGCGAAGCGGTTCAGCGAGAGCAGGGCCGTGAGGTCCAACCCGCGTCCATAGCCCTGATAGGCGAGGGTGGAGTCCACGAACCGATCGCAGAGGACCACGGCGCCTGTTGCGAGGGCCGGCTCGATGACCTGGGCCATGTGTTGGCTGCGGCAAGCCAACATGAGCAGCGCTTCGCTGCGTGGATCGATCGGCTCGGCCGATGCGGATGCCTGTTTCGCGGGACCGGCGAGCAGGAGCGACCGAATGCGTTCGGCGAGGGGGGTGCCGCCCGGTTCACGAGTCTCCACGACGCGGTAGCCGTCTTTCCTGAGGAGCTTGGCAAGTCTGGCGCATTGGGTGGACTTGCCGCTTCCCTCGATCCCTTCGAAGGTGATGAAGAGGCCTCGTTGTCCCTTCCTCCCGCCGCTCATCCGAGTTCCCATTTTGCCCTCTTGAAACGACCGAAACGTGAGGGGCCGATCCTAGTCCAAGTCATTGAAAATAGCAATAAAAGGCTTGCGACGCCCTGCTAAAGCCTGTATTATGAAAATCCTCAAGGAATGTCACTGTGAAAACGTTCAGGGCCTCTCTAAAACGATACTTTTTGACGGGTTTGCTCGTCATCATCCCGATTTGGGGCACGGTCCTAATCCTGAAGACTCTGTTCCTGACGGTGGACGGGATTCTGGGCGATGTATTGGCAAAATTCGTGACCCCAGCCTACTACGTGCCGGGGCTCGGCATTCTGACGCTGATCCTGTTGATTTTCACGACGGGCCTGCTGGCAACGAATTTTATCGGCGGCCGGATCGTCAAACTCTGGGAGGATTGGCTGCACCGGGTGCCGGTCGTCCGAGGCATTTACGCGACGATCAAATCCATGATGGACATCCTGTCGTTTCAGGAGAAGGAACAATACAACCGGGTGGTGTTGATCCAGTTTCCCAAGGACGGCCACTATTGCTTTGCCTTTGTGACGGGCGTGACGAAGGGGGAGGTCCAGGAAATTTCCTCCGAGCCCTTGCTCAACGTGTACGTTCCCACGTCGCCCAACCCTACCTCCGGGTATTTTTTGCTCGTGCCGGAAAGGGAAGTGACGCCGTTGGAGATCAGCGTGGAAGAGGCCATGAAGCTGATCGTGTCCGGCGGCCTCTATTCGCCGCCGGTCGTCGCTGGCGGCAAGTCGCCGAGGCCGGCGGTGCAAAATCCCCGCGTGGGTGTGCCCATCGCATGATGGCTGAATTTCCCGATGGCATGATTGTCGATTGGTCGATCGGCGGCTCGAAATGAATCAATCACCCGATCAGCGGCTCGCTCCATCCCGCATCAAGGGACTTGGCGCAATCGTGATGGCGGCCGGGCTGGGCAAGCGGATGAAGTCCAAGCTGGCCAAAGTGCTCCATCCTGTCGCCGGCCGTCCCATGGCGCTCTATGCCGTGGACTTGGCGGATCGGCTGGCGGAGGAGGGCGTGACGGTGGTTGTGGGCTATCAAGGCGAGCAGGTGAAGGCCGCCATCGAGGCGCAGGGCGCGACCCGTTCACGCCTGGCCGGACAGCGGGGCACGGCGGCTCGCGGACAGGGTGTCACGGCCAACGTCAAGCTGCGCG
>VGXD01000139.1 GCA_016873525.1 Nitrospira sp.
CCGGATCGCCGGGGCCGTTGGACAAGAGCACGCCGTCCGGCTGCATCGCCTTGACCGCCTCGGCTGTTGTCGAAGCCGGCACGACCGTGACCTGGCAGCCCACATCCACCAGACGACGCAGGATATTGCGTTTGACCCCGAAGTCATAGACGACCACCTTCAACGGCCTTGCGGGTTTATGCGGCCCACGACGGTCTGATTCCGGTGTCCAGGCCCCGGAGCCTTCGGTCCAGGCATAAGTCTCGCGGCAGGTCACCTCGGCGGCCAGGTCGCGACCCAGGATGTCCGGAGCGGTCTTGGCTTTTTCGACGGCCCGTCGATGGTCCAGGTCGATGTGCGAGATCACGGCCTGCTGAGAGCCGTGGTCGCGCAGATGCCTGGTTAGCGCGCGGGTGTCCAGCCCCTCGATCCCCACGACACGGGCTTGTTTTAAGTAGTCATCCAGGCCCTGGTCGGCCCGCCAGTTGCTGGGCTTCCGGCTGGCCTCCTTGACCACGAACCCTTCGGCCCAGACCCGATGCGACTCGACATCCTCGCGGGCGACGCCGTAGTTGCCGATGTGCGGACAGGTCATCGTGACGATCTGTCCCTTGTAGGACGGGTCGGTGAGGATTTCCTGATAGCCGGTCATGGCCGTGTTGAACACGGCCTCTCCGAGGGTCTCGCCTTCAAAGCCCAAGGCGCGTCCCTCAAAGACCGTCCCGTCGGCGAGGGCAAGAATGGCTTGTTTCATCGTTCGACTTTCATCGGTTCATCCAGTCTCTGACTTTGACCGCCACGAGCCCGATGCCCAGGCCGAGGTTCAACACGTAGAGCCCGCGCACGACGGTATGAACGCGAAAGAAGCTGTCATAGGCCATTTTCTTGGCGTCGCCTTGCGCGGCAAAGGCCTGTTCTTGCAAGCTCACCGACCAAGGTCCCAAGACCAGGGTAATCAAGAAGGCGATGACGATCATCGCGCTCAGGAGCGTGAGTTCCGGTTTTGAGAGGGCTCCTTCCGGATTTCCCTGCGCCCCGTTCCAGACTCGCCAGGCCGAGGTGCCCACCAGCAGGGCCACGGCGCCTCCGGTCAGCCGATTATACCCATCAAAGACCCGTGTCAGGAAGCGTCCCCCCGGCTCCATGCCGAAGGAATTGAACACGGCCGGGATGACGGCTCCGATAATGACCACCAGCCCCCCGACCCAGACGGTCAAGGCCACCAATTCGACTGTGTGGCAGAAGGTCAGCCATCGTCTTGTCTGACGCGCCTCAGTCACGTGACGCGCTAGGCTGATTCATAGACCACCTTGCCGGCCAGGATCGTCGCCGTGACCAGGCCCTTCACTTTCCAGCCGGCAAAGGGGGTGTTTTTGCTTTTGGACCGAAAGCGCGAGGGGTCCACTTCCCATTGACGTTGCGCATCGACCACCGCCACGTCGGCATCCGCGCCGGGAGCCAGGGTGCCCTTGGACAAACTGAAGGCCTTGGCCGGATCGGTGGTCAGCTTGGCGACAGCGGCTTCGAGCGAGAGGACCCCCTCCTCCACCAAGGCCAGGGTGAGGGGCAAGGCGGTTTCCAGCCCCACGATGCCGTTGGGCGCATGGGCAAACTCCAACTGCTTTTCCTGCTGGGCATGGGGCGCGTGGTCTGTGGCGATGGCGTCGATCGTGCCGTCGCGCAGGCCTTCCTTGATGGCCTGCACGTCCTGCCAAGTCCGAAGGGGCGGATTCATCTTGGCCAAGGTGTTGAAGTCGCGCACGGCTTCTTCCGTCAGGGAAAAATGGTGCGGACAGGCTTCCGCCGTCACCCGGATGCCCCGCGCCTTGGCCTCCCGCACCATCCGAACCGACCCGGCGGTGCTGACGTGGGCGAGGTGGAGCCTGGCGCCGGTGAGTTCGGCCAGCGAGAGATTGCGCGCGACCATGACGTCTTCCGCCGCCGCCGGGATGCCCTGCAAGCCGAGTTGGGTGGAGACGAGACCTTCGTTCATGCACCCGCCTTCGGACAGATGGAGGTCTTCGCAGTGATCGATCACCGGCAGGTCGAAGGCCAGGGCGTATTCCATGGCCCGCCGCATCACCAGGCTGTTCATGACCGGCTGCCCGTCGTCCGAGATCGCCACACAGCCGGCCCGGCGCAGGTCCCCGATCTCGGCCAGTTCCTTGCCCTCGGAGCCTTTCGTGATGGCCCCGACCGGAAAGACGTGGGCGTTGCCGGCCGCGCGGGCCTGGTCGAGGATGAACTCGGTGACCGACTGGTTGTCGTTGACCGGGTTCGTGTTCGGCATGCAACAGACCGACGTGAATCCGCCGGCTGCCGCCGAGGCCGTTCCCGTCTGGATCGTCTCTTTGTATTCGAAGCCCGGTTCGCGCAGGTGCACGTGCAGGTCCACAAAGCCCGGGAGGACCAGCTTCCCCGTTGCATCGATGGTGCGCGCGGCTGCGGTCTGGCTGCGGGAGGGCGCGGCCAGGTTCTGCCCGACCTGGACGATCTTTCCATTTTCAATCAGCACATCGGCCGGGCCGTTCACACGGCCCGGATCGATCACATGTCCGCCTCGAATTAGAATGGTCATGCAAGGCCCTCAGTCACAAAGTCTGTAAAGTTGGAAAGTCGCGAATGGAGAATCGCATTGAGGCTCGATAAACTTTCGGACTTTCCAACTTTTTGACGCATTATTCAATTGGCTCCGGAGAGTAAGTACAAGACGCCCATCCTCACCGCCACCCCGTTGGTGACCTGGTCCAGGATGACCGAGGAGAAGCTGTCGGCCACTTCGGGGGCGATTTCGACGCCTCGGTTGATGGGGCCCGGATGCATGACCAGGGCTCCCGGCTCCGCCAGTTTCAGCCGCTCGGCGGTCAGGCCGTAGAGGCGCGCGTATTCGCGGATGGTCGGGAAGAGCGCGCGCCCCTGCCGTTCCAGTTGCAGGCGGAGCATCATGATCACATCCACTCCGCGCAAGGCCTCGTCCATCCGGTGATAGACCCTGACGCCCAGCTTGTCCAGACAGGCCGGAATCATCGTGGGCGGCCCCACGGCCCGGATCTCCGCCCCCAGTTTCGTGAGGGCGAAGATATTCGATCGCGCCACCCGGCTGTGCGCGATGTCTCCCACGATCGCGACGCGCAGGCCCTTGAAGGCCAGTCCCTTCTCGCGGAGCGTGTAGAGGTCCAGGAGCGCTTGGGTGGGGTGTTCATGCCAGCCGTCCCCGGCGTTAATGACGGAGGATTTGACCCCCCGGGCCAGGGTCTCCGCGGCGCCAGCCGCAGGGTGGCGCAAGACGATGATGTCGGCCTGCATGGCTTCGATGTTGCGCGCCGTATCCAGCAGCGTCTCCCCCTTGACCACGCTGCTGGAGGAAGGCGAAAAGTTGATCACGTCGGCGCTGAGGCGTTTGGCCGCCAGCTCGAAGGAGGTGCGGGTTCTGGTGCTGGGCTCGAAGAAGAAATTCACCACGGTCTTGCCTCGCAGCGCCGGCACCTTCTTGATCTCGCGTCCGGTGACTTCTTTGAAGGAGTCGGCGGTCTCCAGGATCAACATGATCTCATCGGGCGAGAGCGAGGCAATGCCGGTCAGGTCCTTGCGCTTGAGGCTCATGGCGCGCCTCCGTTGATGATGACCACGCGGTCCTCTTCGCCTTCTTCTTCAAGGAAGACATGAATGTTTTCATCCTGCGACGTGGGAATGTTTTTGCCGATGTAGGTGGCTTTGATCGGGAGCTGCCTGTGGCCCCGGTCCACCAACACCGCCAATTGGATCTCGGCCGGTCGTCCGAGATCGATCAATCCGTCCATGGCGGCCCGGATCGTCCGGCCGGTGAACAAGACGTCGTCCACCAGCACGATCTTCAGGTCGGTAATATCGAAGGGGACCGAGGTCTTTCGCAAGACCGGCTGGTCCTTCCGGAGCGCCAGGTCATCCCGGTAGAGCGTAATGTCCAGTTCCCCGATCGGCACCGACCCCTGTTCGATTTCCTGAATCCGCTTGGCCAGCCGGTGCGCCAAGTGCACTCCGCCGGTGCGGATGCCGACCAGCGCCGTCCCCCGGATGCCTTTGTTCCGCTCCAGAATTTCGTGGGCGATGCGGGTGAGGGCCCGAGCCACCTCATGCGCGTCCATGATCGGCTTTTCGTGCTTGCGGTTGGCGTGTTCTTCGCGAGCGATCATCGTGGTTCCCGACGCATTTGGGCATAAAAAAACCCCCCCACCGCATGATGCGACGAGAAGGTCATCTGTGTGGCGACGGCGCAGGACGAGCCGTGACGCATACGATACGCTCCTTGCTCACCTCACCGGATGAGCGTTAAAGGCAGATGCATCTTAGCGGGTTGCGCTTTTCCTGTCAAGCCGAGGCGGGAGGCTAGGAATGAGGCGATGGGTTGGGTGCAGGGGAACCATCGGAGAGGCTCAGAGACTGCTTCGACTATGCGCCACCTCTTGGTAGACCGTCTGCCAGGCCGAAAGCCGGTTTCCGAGGCCGCAGGCCGCCAGATAGTCTTCGTCAATGTGCGTGTAGCCTGCTCCCATCACGACGGCCAGGTCTTTTTCCTCCAGCGCATTGGCGACGTGGACCGCTGCCAGGGGACTGAACGGTTGGCTGACGGAGCGCATGGGATCGTGGTGGAATGCGACGGCTTCGACGATGGCGTCGCTCAATCCCCAGGTGCCCAGGAGATAGCCGCCGACGTCGGCGTGGCTGGCGCCCATGGTTTCGCATTCCGCTTCCCACTCGGTGACCCGGCGATTTTGCATGAGCGCGAGGGCATCGGTGTATTGGTCGGACAGGTTCGTGGCCAGCACCAGGATGCCGACATCGTGGAGCAAGCCGGCGGTGAAGGCATCGTCGATCAGATCCTGGGGCGCTTTTTCTTCCTGGGCGATGGCTCTGGCGTAGGAGCCGATGACGAGGCCGTGCCGCCAGAGGACATCCAGCGAAATGAACGGATGGCGGTATTCCTTGAACTGCGCAAAGACCTGCATCGAGAGGACCAGGGCTTTCACCCGATCCAGGCCCAGCAACGACACGGCTTGGGCCGGGCTGGAGACCGGCGTCAGGAGCCCGAAAAAGTAGGAGTTGATGAGCTGCAGGATGTTGGTCACCATGCCCATGTCCTTGGAGATAATGCGCGTAATCTTCTGGATGGATGGTTCAGGCGATTGCAACTCCTCCTGAAGCTCGCGATATAACCCCGGCAGACTGGGCAAGGTGTCGATGCCGTCGACGAGCTGTCTGAGGGAGTCGTTGGCCAGACGTTCGCGCAGCGTGACGGCGCGGGTCACCATGGATTTGAAGAGGTCCAGCTTGAAGGGTTTCGGTAAGTATTGATGGGCGCTGCCGAGGGATCGCCGCATTAACGATTGGTCGCAGCGGTCGGCCATCAGAATCCTGATGGCTTGGGGGTGTTTGGTTTTGATTTCTGCCAAGAGTTGGGGGCCGCTCATCTGCGGCATGTCCAGGTCAACCACGACCATATCGAATGCGTGCTTCGCCAGTTTGGCCAAGGCCTCCCGTCCACTGGACACATAGGCCATCTCCCATGTCTGGCTCATGGGCTGCAACGTGCGCTCCAATTCCTCGCGCACCGGCGTTTCATCGTCAACAAGCAGAATGCTTTTCATCGTGGTCTATATGCGTCAGTTATGAAGCTTCAGATAAGGACGCCGGACACGGGAAACCGTTTCGGCCGGAAGCCCGCAGGGCCTCGATGCGTCCGAAGCTCCGCAATCTCCTCTATCGGCGGATGAAGCCCTTTTCTTAACTGTTACGATTTGTTGGGCCAATTCTGTGCTGCCGGTCGAATTGTCCTGACCCAGGGAGCCGATCGGACTTGCGGGAGGCAGACAGGGATGATGGCGATCAGATTTTCATCGCTTGAAAGAGCAGCAAGTCTGGTTTGAGACGGGCTTGCGGCAGGATGGATTGATGCATGCGAAAGGTGGGCAGTGACTCCACCGGTTCCATCCGAAGCACGCGGAGCCCATGGCTCTGGAGCGGCTGG
>VGXD01000140.1 GCA_016873525.1 Nitrospira sp.
CTGGGGCGTCAACATCGCGCCCATCACACCTTGCCCGTTGCCTTTGTCCCCGTGGCATTGCGCGCAGGCCAAGGGTTTGGCCGTCTGTAAGAAGAGGGTCTTCCCTGCCTGGACCGTTTCCTGTGAAGCCGGTAAGGGATTCGTCATCGTAAGAAATTTCTGCGGCGCCGTCACCGTCTTGCGCGGTTGCGGGCAGACACCGGACGGACCTCCGCCCACAGGCGCCGCCTGAGCGACCTGCGCCCCGCCTTTGAACGTGGCTTTCAGATAGGCCATGACGTCGGCCACGCCCTGCTGGCCGATGGTCAAGCCCCAATAGGGCATGTTCGGCGATTTGCCCATCGCCGCGCCGCCGTGGTTGATCACGTTGTACAAATAGTCGATCGGGACCTTGTCGAAGGACATGTTCGCGTGGATCGCCGGCTTCGGCTCCAGGCCGGAGGCCGCCGGCCCGTCGCCCTTGCCCGTCATCCCGTGACACTGCGAACAATATTCTTTGTAGATGACCTTGCCCCGGTCCACGCTGGCCATGCCGAACTCGGGACTCGTCCAGGGCTCGTAGTAGGTGAAGTCCTTCACGCCCTGCACGGCCAGGAATCCGATCACGGCGCGCAATTGCGGCTCCGTGGCGTCGGCCAGGAACTCGCCGCTGTGGGGCACGAAGTCTTGCGGATTCTGCCCGAAGCGGAAGAGCCAGTCCATGTTGTAGCGCCGGCCGGCCGAAACAAGCGACGCGCTCTGCGGGCCTCCGATGAGCTTCCCGTTCTCTTCGATCACGTGGCAGCCGAGGCAGGCGTGGGCTTTGTAGGCCATGCCGCCGAACGAAGCTTCGAACGTGGTGACTTTCGAGACATCGAACGCGCCGACCGTCACTCTCGGGTCTTTATTGTGCTGCCCGAAGTAATCGGCGATGGCTTCCGCCTCGGCCTGTGTGACGATCGGATGGTTGGCCGGAACCTGCGACAGGTCCCACCGATAGCCTTTAACGTAGAGCGGCGCTTCCTTGCCGGTCAGCCATCCAATGAGCCAGGGACGTTGGTACTTGCTGCCTGCCCAGATCAGATCGGGCGCCTTCAGGTTGAAGCGCGAATCGGGCTGGCCTTCCAGCCGATGACATTGGACACACGTCTGCTGGATGAGTTCTTTCGCCCGCTGTTGATCGTTGCCGAAGAGCAGCTTGGGAAAGAATCCCATTGCCACGCTCAGGCACAGCATTACCCCGCCAACGGCGATGGTTCGTCGAGTCAGCATAGTCTCCTCCCATGATGAGAAGTCATATCCGTTACTCTGGAAGCGTGCTCAACCATGCGTGAAGGTCTGCGATCTCCTGGGCTTGCAGCACCGATCCCCAGGGCGGCATGGCGCCGCGCCCCTTTACGACCGTCTCCCGGAACCGGTCCGCTTGGGTCAAAATGGGATTGCGCGACAGTTTCGGGCCCATGCCGCCCTTCCCTGCTTCGCCGTGACAGGGGAGGCAGTTTTGTTGATAGATCGTCGCTCCTCGTGTTGCAATCCCCGCTTGCTTGAGCGCGCTGCCCGGCTCTTCACCGGACAGGGGAATTGTCGGCCACTCCACGACCGGTCCCGCCTCCGGATGAAAATAGTTCGCCAGATAAGCCGTCAACAACGCTTCCTCTTCTTTGTCCAGTTGCGCTCCCCAATGGACCATCTTGCTGACCGTGGCCTCCCAGCGGTCGCGCGGGAGGCGCTGCTGTTGGACCAGGTCCGTGCTGTGACAGACGGAACAGCGGGAGGCGAGGAGCCGTTGCGCCTGTTGATCGGCGCTCTGGCCGGTCGTCTGTTCCTCGGCCCGTCCCGTTGTGTAGAACGCCGCGCACAGCAGGGCCAGGGACAGTGCGTAGGGCCTGAAGCGATGGCGACGGTTGGTCACGCTCATGCCTCCCTGACCTGCACCTGCACTTGATCGACGCCGTTCCAAAGAAAGCCGCCGGGATTCCAGGGGCTCGCCATCGGCTGGACCTGCCCGCGATCATCCGTGGCGCGGGAGAGGATCGTCCTCGATCCCGGCCCTCCCGTTCGCCAGAGGAACTGCCACTGACGCCAGGCGTAGGGGACGTCGTCGCCGACGAGTTTGGCCGCCTCCCAGGTTCGGCCCTCATCGGTCGAGACTTCGACCGTCACGATCCGACCCTCGCCGGTCCAGGCCAGCCCTTGGATCATCACGTGGCCGCGAGACAGGGTCGCACCCTGTTGCGGATGGGCGATCAGGGAATTCACCACCATGGCTTCCACCGGTTTCAGATCCTGCTGAGCGATGGCGTCGCCAGGCCCGACGGGACGGCTCGGATAGCGATAGGCCGTTTGCATGTAGTAGCCCTGGGCCTCCTCTGCCTGCAAGGTCAAGTCCGTCAGCCATTTCACGCAGGAATCCGCCATCCATCCTGGCGCGATCAATCGCACGGGCGCGCCGTGCAGGAGCGGCAAGGGCTCCCCATTCATCCGATAGGCCAGGATCGTGTCGGGATGGAGCGCTTTCTCGATGGGAATGCTGCGCAGGAACAGGGGAGTATCGGAGACAGCCGGCCGGTCGGCTCCTCCCATTTGGAGGTGCCGCGCCGGGGGCCTGACCCCGGCGCGATCGAGCACATCTCTCAGTCGGACGCCGGTCCATTGCGCGTTCCCGACCGCGCCTCGTTCCCATTGCACGCCCGGCGTCTTGGGCCGATAAAACGCCCGCCCATTTCCGCTGCATTGCAGCACGGCGGTGATGGTAACTTCGTCGAACCGGCGCAAATCGTCCAGGCTCAGGCTGAGCGGCCGTTCCACCAATCCGGCCAGATGCAACCGCCACGCGGCAGGGGCCACCAGTTCCGGAGCCGGGGGGCCGAAATGGCTGCGAACGAAGAATCGATCATTGGGTGTCAACCATGCGGTGAAGGCTTGGGGCGGGGTTTCGGCGTCGAGGGGCCTGGCGACGCGGGTCAGAAGCGAGTTGGCCTCGTGGGCGCCTGGTTCCGTCTCAAGAGGCGCTGTTGCAGCCCGGAGGCGGTTCGCCGTCAAAGCGAAGGCCAGCCCTCCCACGGCATGGGCCAGCAAGCTTCGTCTGGAAATGAGGAGGCCGTTGCGGTCCGTCATGACGCCTCGGTTGAAGATACGGTGACCTCGACCTTGGGCGCAACGGCCAGCGATTGGTGGACCGTGCAGCCGTGAGCGACTTTGAGCAGCCGTTCCTGCTGAGCGGGTGTTATCGTTCCCGGAAGGCGCAGATGGAGTTCCACGCTTCCGACCCGGTGGGGCTGTTCAGCCATCGACCAGGTGGCATCCACGGTAAAGCCTTGGCAGGCGATGCCGTGTCGCACACAGTACTTGGACACGAAGTAGCCGACACAGCCGGCCAGGGAGCCGACGAAGAGTTCCACAGGACCCATCCCCTCGTCCGTTCCGCCTTCCTCGATCGGCTGATCGGTGACGATCGTATGCCCTCTGCTGACAATGTCGAAGCGAGTGCCACCCTTGTATGCGACCTTGACGCTCATGCGGTTCCTCCATCTGGACCGGTCACCCCATGACTCAGTGCCAAAACGATGCCGTCCTTCGAAGCCATAAACCCCTGTGAAAACCAACGCTAGAGAACAGGCCTGTGCTTACCTGCCGCTTAGATGCAGAGAAAGGCGACAAGGATTCAATGAGCCCTGGCGCAAGATGCTACAGTGCGGGGTTCAATATCGTGGCTCTTTATACTGAGGCCGGAGGGTCAGAACTGGTATTGGCCGCCGACCCAGGTATTCGTGTTCTGAAAGCTCGCGCTGGTTCGGTTGGAGTCGCGTTGGGTCCGTTGGACGCCCAATGACACCGTCGCCCGGCCGGTGAGCGCGTAGCGGAACTCCGCGATGCCTTGATTGGTGTCGTCCTCACGACCGTAGCTTGTGTCGGCCGCAAACGCGCTGGTGAAGTTGTTGCGCTGGTAGGTGTAAGTCAAGACGAGGGTCAATGGCTCGGTCATGCGGATCGTGGAACCGAAGGATACGAAGTGATTCCGGTAGGAGACGTCGTCGTTGAACTGAGGCTGGTTGCGGCCGTCGGCCAGACCTCGTTCGTAGAGGTAGCCGAGCGTGAAGGCGAGTCGTGATGTCATCCGGTAGTGGGCTTCGGACCCCAGGCCCCAGAAATGGGTGTCGCGTTCGGCGAAGGGTCCGTTGAACAAGCGCAGCCCGTACCGGGTAATGAGCGTGGCTTGAAAGTCTTCGGTGAATCGCCGCTCGAGCATGGCCCGCCAGATGTGGGAGGTGACGCGCTCCTCTTCGACGAGGCGCTGCCCGCTGCGCCGCTCGTTGTTCGGACCGAGAAAGAGGTTCGGGGTGTAGCGGTAGCGCAACACGAGGGCCGTGTCTGGGCTCAGGGCCTGCTTCAGGTGCAGGCGGTACATCCCGTGGTTGAAAATCGGGTGGTCGGTGTAGACGAAGCCTTGGGTCTTGAACGAGACTTCGGTCGGCCATTGACCGGAGGTGGATTTGCGCATCACTTCGAGGGCCGGCGCCCACACGACATCCTGAGGCTTGCCGATCTCGACTTTCGTGGGCTGTGTCGGGTCTTCATGCACGGCCAGCCGGCGGGCCGCCGAGAACACGACGACGTCGTTCGTGTAATAGACCTTGTTCTCCGCGATCGCCGACCAGTCTGCCGCAGCCGTCCTTGCGGGGGGCGGCAGGAGCAGCGTCGCCAGACAGAGGAGGAGAACACATCTTTCCCGTCCGCTCCTTCTTCCTCCCTGTTCCACCTGTTTAGGGGTTTGCGAAGGACCTGACATAGCGCAGGACCTGCCAGGCTTCTTCTTCGGTCAAGATGAGTGGGATGAAGGGCGCCATGTCGGTGCCGGGGCTGCCGTTCTGCAAGATCCAGATCAGCTCGCCGTCGGTCCTGGTTTTCTGCCAGGCCTTGTCGGTGAAGTTCCGTGGCAAGGCGCCTCTGATGGTTTTCGGATCGATGTCCGTTCCCAGTCCCTTGCCGTCCTGTCCGTGGCAGGCCCGGCAAAAGGCCTTGCCGTTGAACAGGGTCTTGCCCTTGTCGATGATCTCCAAGGTGTCCGGCAAGGGATTTGTGATGGCGCGGGCTGCCCCGAGTTGATCCGCCGGGACGCGGGGACGGAGGACCTCGCGGTCAGCGCTCCAGGCGAGGTCGAGTCCTTGGATCAGGAATGCAGCGGCGATGACAAAGTCCCGGAAACGACGCTTCACGGCTCAGGCTCCGTTGGGGGGGGCGCAGGGCCGGGAGAATGCTTGATGGCATTCTCCCGGCCAGATGATCCGACCTTGGCCGTTACTTGTCCGTCTTTTCCGGCTTTCTATGTTTGTGTCCCACAGACTGCGGGTGGCCCACTTTGCCGTTCGGGGCCTTGGCTCCATCGGGCCACAAGTGGAAGATGATCCCGTCGGTCTTGGCCGCTGCCGCCGCGATCTCCTTGGCCTGGGCTTCGGGCAAGTCCAGCACCTGCACGCGCCCGGTGGCGATCTCCACTTCATGGTCGTGGTAGTACTTGTTCCAGACGTCGAGGGGAACATGGGCGCGGGAGACCGGTTTGGCAACGAAGTATTCGATGTCGGTCAGCAGGGCATTGGGATCGGTGGACTCAAAGAGCAGGCATTGCAGGATTTCCGGCGAGATGCCCTTGCAGTAGTGATGGTACGGGCCATGGATGGTGCCGTCCTCGAACTTATGCGGTGCCATCACGTGGATGTTGAAACCCTCCGCCGGGGTCGGCTTTTTGTCTTCGGCCAAGGCGGTTCCGCTATGGATGAGGAACAGGATAAACATTCCCATGACACCGAGTATGTTGAGCATGACGGCCTCCTTGAGGGTTGGTGGTGTGCGACCGGCTGCTTGCGTCAGTCGCGTGCGGCTGCGTGAAAATGGGAGCCACGGATACGACAAAGGATTCACGAA
>VGXD01000141.1 GCA_016873525.1 Nitrospira sp.
GGCACCTGACGAAGGTGTTGCGCGAAACGGGTGGAAACAAAGTCCGCGCCGCGAAGATTTTGGGCATCGACCGACGGACGCTCTATCGGATGGCGGAACGGTTCGGGGTGCCGCTGGGAGAGTCCGGCGAAGAGACCTCCGAATTATCCTGAGCCCGCCCGCCGGTTGTCGGGCTGTCATGTCACGTCACAGACGGTCAGAGCAGGCCGAGCGCGTTTTGGATCAGCCTGATTTGGTTGGCCGCGCTTTGAGGCAGGGGAGGGACGTAGGCTTGCCAGGAGGCGAAGAGGCTGTCTTTTCCTTCGTAGGCGACCCGGATGGCCACATGGGTGAGGGCCTCGTTCACCGGCGTGATGACGACCTCCACCTGGCTGCGCCCCGTGCCGAAGCGGGAGCGGAGGAGTCCGTTCCAGGGGCCGTCGATCTCGTCCCGATAACCGGTTTTCAGGATCGGACCCTTCTCGTCGGCAGATTGAATCTCGTAGTTCTCCTCCGCGAGGACCTGGGTGACCGCCGCCCGGACTTGACTCTCCGATGCCGCGAAGGTGGCCTCCGCGTCGTCGGTTCTCGTGGGCGTCGAAATTGTCGAGCAGCCGACGAGCGAGACGAGCGCGAGCCACAGCCCTGTGCGGTTCGGCCTGCGTTTGGTGGTTCTGTCCATCGAGAGCCCCTTTCGTCACGCGCGGCGTTGTCGCTATTGTAACATGGGTCGTCGAGGGTCTGGATGCCGGCCTCCTGTGCCCGGCTTGTCCGGTTGGCTTCGGCGGCAGTCCGCCGGGCTTCTCTCAATCGCGAGGTGAATGCCGGACCGAGTCTCGCCATGGCGACTCCGCAGGCATGGGGAAGAGGGTACGAATAATTTTCCATGGAGTCAAGCGGCATAAGCGGGTGGCGTCGAACGGGTCGCTGAAAGGCGCCGGTTGACGTCCCTGCCCTGTTCGACTAGGACGCGCAGGCGCGCAGATTGTTTGGAAATGTCGGAAGGGTCTCACGGTCGGGAGGTGGCGATGATTTCGGTCGAGCAGATCAAGGCCTTGTTGCACTTAAAACCATTGCCTGTGGAGGGGGGCTATTTTGCCGAAACCTATCGGGCCCAGGAGAGTCTTGCCAAGGAGGCTCTCCCGCCTCGCTATGGCGGGGCCAGGTCGGTTGCGACGGGGATTTACTACCTGCTCACGCCGGAGACGTTTTCCGCGATCCACCGGCTTCGAAGCGACGAAGTCTATCACTTCTACCTGGGCGATCCGGTCGAACTCCTGCAACTCTCCCCAGATGGAGCCGGCTGCGTGGCGACCCTGGGGGCGGATCTCCTACAGGGAATGCAGCTACAGGCAGTGGTCCCGCAGGGCGTCTGGCAGGGTTCCAGGCTGCGTTCCGGCGGGCGGTTTGCGTTGTTGGGGACGACGATGGCGCCGGGTTTCGACCCTGCGGATTTTGAGATGGGGCGGAGGGACGAACTGATCGCCCTCTATCCACGATTCAAAGAGACGATCGCGGCGCTCACGGCTCTTGCGTGAACGCCGCGATCATGGGGGCGGTTAGGGCTTCTTGCCTTCGGACGGCTGGGCGTCCGGCTTCTCGACCTTCAGGATTTTGACGTCGAAGACGAGGTTTTTCCCGGCCAGCGGATGGTTGTGATCCACCACGACGGTTTTGTCGGTCACCTCCAGCACCTTCACCATGACACGACCGTCGGCCGAGCGAAGGACGTTGCCGGCTTTCACGTCCGGCGGCACTTTGCTTTTGTCCACGGTCTCGCGGGCCTTCGGATTGTAGGCGCCGTAGCCTTCCAGCGCCGTCACGTCAACCCGCTTCTGCTGGCCGGCTTTCATGCCGACCAAGGCCTTTTCCAAACCCGGCACGATCTCGTGCGAACCCTGGAGGTAGGCAAACGGCTCTTGCCCGACGTTGGAATCCGCGACCGTTTTGTCCGGCAGCGTGAGGGTATATTCGATCGTGACCTTGAGGCCGTCAGCGATCGGCAGGCCGTTTTCGGCCTGGGCGGACAAGGTCCACAAGAGACAGCCGGCGACGATGAGCGTGAGGCGGATCAGCCGGGCTTTCGCGTAGTGCATCGGGAATGGTCCTTTCTTCATGGTTCATCGGCGATCGGCGGTCATCGAACCGCCGTCATCGTCCATAGCGCGGCGACGTGGGGGCGCCTCCGTGGGTGCCCCAGGGTTTCCGGTCGTGCTCGCGGTGCCTCGACTGGGCGGTATGGTGCGGCGCCCGCCTGGGCCGTCCGTGAGTGCGATCGTCGTTGGCCGTGTCGTCGATAGCCGGTTTGGGCATCGGCACCAGTTCGGGGACCTTGAGCCGCAGCGTGTCGATCCGGAGCCGTCTGACCATCCGCAGGTATTCCGACTCTTCCTGATAAGTCAGGATGAGGACGGTTGCCCCTTCTTTTTCCGCCCGGCCGGTTCGTCCCGCCCGATGGACGTAAGAATTCGGCGTCGTCGGAAGTTCGAAGTGGATCACCTGGGCGACATCCGGGATGTCCAACCCGCGGGCCGCGACGTCCGTGGCCACCAGCGACCTGAGTCGGCCGGCTCGAAAGGCCGACAGGGTGCGTTCGCGCTGCGCCTGCGAGTGGTTGCCGGTGATGGCGCCCACGAAGGCCGCTTCGCCGCCCAGCCTGGCCGCCAGCTTGCGCACCTTGTACTTTTGCTCGCAGAAGACCATGGCGCGGCCGGCCGCCGGGATCGTTTGCAGCAAGGTATGCACGAGGCGGCTCCGCATCTCCTCGCTGTCCACCACGTAATAGCCGTGGGAGATTTTCACCGGCGAACTCACCCCGAGATCGACCTTGGTGTGGACCGGCTTGTTCAGCATGGTCTCAGCCAGGGCTTGAATGGCCGGGGCGAAGGTGGCGGAGAACAGCAACGTCTGGCGTTCCTTGGGGAGCATCCCCATGATGCGCTGGATGTCGGGGAGAAAGCCGCGATCCAGCATCTGGTCGGCTTCGTCCATGACGACATATTGCACTTCGGTCAATTTGAGGTGGCGGGATCCCAGCAGGTCCAAGAGGCGTCCGGGCGTTCCGACGATGACCATCGGGGGGCGCCGCAGCGCGCGGTAATGGCGCTCGATCGGCGTGCCGCCATAGACGGAGAGCGAGGTCAAGGCCGGCGGCGCGTACTTGCGCAGCTCGGTTTCGATCTGGAGCGCCAACTCGCGCGTGGGGGCCAGGATCAAGGCGCTTGGACCGGAGAGCGAACCGGCAGAGGCCCGGCCTCCCTCACGGCTCGGCGCGGCCGGCTTCGTCGCTCGCTCGATGAGCGGGATCAGAAAGGCCAGCGTCTTGCCGCTGCCGGTCTTGGCTTGGGCCAAGATGTCGCGGCCCTCGATGGCCGGCTTGATCGCGGCCGCCTGGATCGGCGTCGGGGCGGTGAAGCCCTGGCTGCTCAGGCGCTGGGCGAGAAACGGGGACAACTGAAAATCGGCAAATGTGGTCATGGGTCTCCTAACTGGTGACAGAAACAATGGGCCAGGATGTTGACAGTGATGGGAGGGCGTCGGTCTTGGCCTTGCCGAGTTGCCGCACGGGGTGCAGGGCTTGTTCGGCAGGATTATGAGGACGTCGGGCAGCCCTTGGCCTTGGCTGCATCTATTTGTGGAACATCACTGCGTGTTGCAAAACTTGAGGCTTGCCGGCCCGGCGTGGCCGGGCCGGCAAGCCTCAGTCATCGGCTGAAACGCGGGCTTACCAGCGGTCGCGTCGTCCGCCGCCGCTACGGCCTCCGCCAAAGCCACCGCCGCCGCTGCGCGGCTCCTGGGGCTTGGCTTCGTTGACGGTCAGGGTCCGGCCGCCCATTTCCGTTCCGTTCAACGCATCGATCGCCTTCTTGGCTTCTTCGGCCGTGGCCATTTCCACAAAGCCGAATCCGCGTGACTGGCCCGTAAACTTGTCCGTGATCACACGGGCCGATTCCACTGTGCCATGCGGCGCGAACAGCTCAGACAATTGCTGCTCGGTTGCGGAATACGGCAAGCCACCAACGTAAATCTTCGAACCCATGGGGGTCCCTCCTTAGGAATTTGAGTGATATTGTCTTTGACTCGAGAACGACATGTCGAAGGGAAGGAACGGGCCGAAGACGCGAGAGAGAAAAGCGGTTTGGGCCTGGCTTCCGATCAGATTCCCGGGGCAAAACAACATCGATTCGGGCCTTGCTAACGATGTTCCATTGCCAGGCCCAGGCGTTGGAACTGGACTCACGCTACCACAGGGTTGGGGGAAAAGCAACATCGAAGATGATAAAGGGGGCCTCCCTACGACGGGGTGTCTCAGATGGTTATGGGAGGCCGGCGGCAAAGGCCTGGCCGGGCAAGCCCGGCCAGGCAAAACGCCACTAGGCCGTCTGTTGCGTCGAGTCGGCCTCGGAATCAATACTGGGCGGTAATATGGTCGGTCCCTTTTCTGAGCGCGGCCCGCCACTCGACTTCGAGCTTCCCGTCCCATTGGGGATCGCACTCTTGGACAGCCTTGATCAAGCTGTCGATCCAATAGGGGTAGAGCGAGGGGGCAATGTTGAGGTTGTGACGGCCGTGGCTCTGGGCGATACGATCCAGCGCTTGCGTGCCGGTCTTGTTTCCATCGGCGTGCATCATCACCATCGTGATTCCGGCGCGGATGAGCCGCTTCTGCTTGGCGAAGTCCGTGTTTTTAAACATGGGCGCGATGGTGGGATTGCTCGACAGGAAAATGTCATAGAACCGGTCGAGAAACTTGGGGTTCACGCTGCAACGGCTGAAGCTGTCCATGACGGGTGAGAGTGCCATCGAGTCCTCCTCGTTGTGATTGTGAGAAATGCTCCGAGACGCGCAGACGGTCTCATGAGCCCCGGTCACGCACGTTCCGGGGGGTATCTCTTCCTGCCAGGGCAGGCGAAGACTACGGCACAATCACACGCACGCACACGCACCCGTGCTGGTGATCCTTATCGGTCTTTTTGAGAAATACTTAAGTGGCTACGAGGGAGGATGAGGCCGGTGGATGGGGAGGGTGGCGTTCAGGCACAAGGTCGCTCTCCGCTCGCCCTGGCTCGAAGCGGGAGGCCAGACAGGCTTGACTGAAGAAATCAGCAGAGGAATCGTGCGGTAGTCCTCACGTGGAATCTCTCGACGTGAAAGTAGCTTTCGTCGGCATTTTGCCGTAGGGTCATGACTAGTTTAGCGGGTCTTGCCTGAGCATTTCCAGCAGTAGTTGGTACAGATTGCTCTGACGATGATTGAACCGGAACTCACACTCCTTGAGGTGCAGGTAGAACAGGTGCGGGCGAATGCCTCGGCGTTTGGCCAATCGCGTCTTGGCCGTTCCCCAGAAGCTTTCAATGCCGTTGATGTGAATGCCACGCCCGCGGGCGAACTCGTTGGCACCATGCCGGACACGATGATGCTTGCGATAGCCGACGTCCACCAAGCCGTCGTACCCCCGCCAGCCATCCGAGTGGATGATGCTGTGGCGGGCAACTTTGCCCCGCAGAATGCCTTGCAGGGTGCGCTTTTTCGCATCGGGGACGATTTCCGTGTAGACCTTCCCATTGCGTTTGAAGATGCCAAAGACGATCGTTTTGCTGCCGGCGCCACGTCCCCGTTTCCCTTTCACGCGGCGGGGGCCAAAGTACGACTCATCGACCTCCACGGTGCCACCCCAGGGGGCGGCCTGGTGGCAGGCCTGGGCGATGCGCTGCCGGAGAGCCATGAAGTACCGATTGACCGTGTTCCGATTCAGTCCCGTGAGCGCGGCCACTTTCGTGGCCTCCAAATCCAAGGCGAACAGGCGAACGAGGGCCCGAAATTGGCGCGCCGAAACATGGGCCCGGTGCACATAGCGATTTTTCTGCGTCATGACAGGGTAGTTTAACGTTTTTCATGCGCTAAACTAGTCATGACCCATT
>VGXD01000142.1 GCA_016873525.1 Nitrospira sp.
ACGCAAACCCGTGCCTTGCTGGTCTTGTAGGCCGGGATGAAGTTGCCCGAACCGAGCAGGTTGTTGTTGCTGAATTGGACGGTGAACTGCTGGGCGTCGGGAGCCTGGCTGGTCACCTGCACCGCAAAATCCGATTGGTACTTGCCAGGGAACATGCGGTCCGCCATCTGGTTGAGAATCTGCGCCAGCTTGGCCGCGTGGTTCTGGCTGACGGCGAAGATGATCGACTTCCCGATCTCGCCGCTGATGGGGTCGCGCAGGGCGTTCTCGATAAACGTCTTGCAGAAGAGCTTGTTGGTGGCGTCGGCGAAGAAGCGCTTCTCGAACTCCCGCTGCTTGAAGGCCTGTTGCTGATCCTCGCCGGTGTCATCCGTAAACGCTACGACGAACCCTTCTTCGGAAAGTAGTTGAGTCGTGATGTCAGTGCGGGCATCGACGACGGTGGGATTGATCAGGTAGCCCTCCTTCACGCCGTCGAGCAGGGAGTAACGGAAGGTCGGCTGGCTATTCTCGCAGCCGAAAGTACGGTAGGTATCGAGGAGCAATCGACGCTCAGCCTCGCGCGGGTCGCGTGTGCCCGGGTTCGAGCTGTCGAACCGATGCAGGTAGTCACGCGGCGTGGCGGTCAGGCCGAGCTTGTAACCGATGAAGTGGTCGAAGACCGCGCGGGCGTTGCCGCCGATGGAGCGGTGTGCTTCATCGGAGATCACGAGATCGAAGTCGGTCGGTGAAAAGAGCTTCTGATACTTGTTGTTGAAGAGCAGGGACTGCACCGTGGTGACGACGATCTCCGCGCGCCGCCAGTCGTCCCGGTTCTCCTTGTAGATGACGGTCTGGAAGTCGACGGACAGCAGCGTGGCGAAAGCCTTCTTGGCCTGATCTTCGAGCTCGAGGCGATCGACCAGAAAGAGCACGCGCCGCACGTTGCCGGAGCGCAGGAAGAGCTTGATAACAGCGGCGGCGGTCAGGGTCTTGCCGGTGCCGGTGGCCATCTCGAACAGGAAGCGGTCTTTGCCCTCCCCGACCGCAGCCTGTAGGCGATGGATGGCCTTGAGCTGATAAGGCCGAAGAAAGCGGAGTTTGTTGGCCTGGATATAGCCGGCCCGTTCCGTCTCGTTCTTCCACCCGGCCTCCGACTGGTAGTTCGGGCGCTGCGTGAGCACGATGTAGTCCTCACCCACCCCCTCCGCGGTCAAGCGCTCCGGATCCGGAGTGACCTTCTGGTAGCCAACGATCGAGTCGGGCGTCGGAAACGAGGTGATGACGTAAGGATTGCCTCGTTCGAGATCCCAGAAGTAGTGCAGGTTGCCGTTGGAAAGGATGACAAAGCGGCAATGCTGCGAGCGGGCATACTTGCGCGCTTGTTCTTTCGCCGTGAGCGGATTCTTGTCCTCGGCCTTGGCCTCGAGGACGATGACCGGGACACCATTGGCATCCAGGAGGAGGAAGTCGACGAATCCTCTTGCGACCTTTTCGAAGTTATCGCCGAGCGTGTCTAGGTCGGTTGACTTGATCCTGATGCTGGGTTCAAGACAAATGTTGGCAGGGGCATTCCCTTCAGGAAAGAAGCGCCAGCCAGCCGCTTCGAGTAACTTGTTAATCTTGATGCGGGCTGTGGCTTCCTTCATGAGTGCTGCACCAAGGCATGGTTGACATGGCCGGCGGCATTTACGCGATTCTCTACTGATCTCAGTGGCTTGTCAACGCGCTGGCGGCCATGCCGTGCTGAGGCCAATGGCCTCCCCTATCGCAACGGAATCCGGCCAAACCAGCGGTATCTGTAGCGGGCGATGAGGCGGTAGACAAGATAGGCGAGCGGGCGCATGAGGGGAACGTTGAGCAGGACCAGCCAGAAGCGCCCGCCCCTCAGACTGGGCAGGAGCGGCAGAAACGCATCCAGCCCACGGCTGATGCGCCCGTCCTGCTCGATCAGAAACGCCACGTCAGGTCGGCCCGGTTGATAGTCGGCTCCGAGACAACGGGCTGCTTCCTCGCTCTGGTACGGCACGAACCGGACCTGATGCCCTTGCCGCTCGCAGTCCAATCGTTCCAGACCTTGTTTCGCGGTCACGCAGAGCCGGCACTCTCCGTCATAAATCAGGACCAACTCCTGTCCTGTCTGTTCGATCCTCTCAACCATTGGCTCCACCAACTGAGCGGTGGTCTCGCTGCACCATGCGGTTATCCACTCTAGGCGGCCGCAATCCTCTCTTGTCCCAAGCAAAGCCCTCCGGTATAGTCCGACCCATGAAGGCCCACCGCATCATGGCCGGGCTGCTGACCGGGCTCGTACTCCTGGCCCTCTGGCAACGGATGGGACAGGCGCCGGCCTCTGCCTGGGCCAGACTGGCTTGGGATGGGTTTTTGTTCGGGCTGCCATTGATCCTGGGAGGATTTCTGCTCGCCGGAGCCAGGTGGGCCTTGATGGCCGGCATCATCTACGGCACGGTCGGACTGGCCCTGGATATTTCGACCCTTGTCCAGGCCCTCTCGCAGGCTGAGACTCAGACTGACCTGTCCGGCACGCTGATGGTCAGCAGTCTCACCGGCCTGCTCAACTTCCTGCTCATCCTGTTCGGCGGACGCGGCTTCCTGGATGTCACTTCAGTCGGAAAGTCTACACAGTCAGAAGGTCGTACAGTCTGAAGGTCTGTGATTTTAGGACGCTGACTTTCTGACTTTACGACTTTTGCCTTATAGGCGGGCCTCAAGCAAGCCCCCCTCCCAATCCTCCGTCCCCTTTTTCATCTTGAGCGATCGCACGGAAGCAAACCCGGCTTCGCGCAGCCAGGCTCGAACATCCTCGACATGGTAGGTATTGCCGCCCTCGGTGAACAGCAGCATGGTGACGGCAAAGAGATTGGCTTCCTGGGGATACAACCCCTGCCGGTCCAGCACAAAGCCATCCTGGATGAGCAGCCTCCCGCCGGGATTCAAGGCGGACGCCAGCTTTCGAAAGAGCCATTGATTGTCGGCCGGCGAATAGATGTGCAGGACGTTGGAATACCAGATCGCGTCGTACCGGCCGGGAATCGTCTTGGCCATGAAGTCCAGCGGAAGATAGGACAGCCGCCTGCCCTGTTTGAGCGGAGCGGCAATCTGCCGCGCCACCTCCAAAGCCGGGGCCCTGTCGCAGACCGTGGCTTGGAGCCCTGGATTGGCGGCCAGAAAAGCCAGGGCATAGGTGCCGGGACCTCCGCCCAAATCCAGCAAGGTCTTGCCCCCGCGCAAATTCACTTGCTTGGCGACGTGAGAGGCCACGTCCATCGACCGCTGGTGCATGGCCCAGCTAAACTGCCTGCGATAGGCCGGATCATCGGGGTCTTCATGATCGAGGGGCCGTCCCGTTTTGACGCAGTCGGTCAAGCAAGACCAGTCATCCCATTGGCTGCGCAGCAGTTCGAGGTAGGCCCCGCGATAGAGCGGATGGCTGCCGTTTAACTCGCGGCCTGCGACAGGCCCGTTCCGATAGCTGGCGCCCTGCTTCTTGAGCACGCCGGCGCCGGCCAGGTTGCGGCACAGAATCTCGATTCCCCGCTGGCTCACATGAAGACGTTTCGCCAGGGCCGGGATCGTCCAGGAGCGGGAGCCGAGGGCGGTGAAGAGGTCCAGCTCAAGCGCGGTCAGCAACACGCGGGGCAGGCGGTAGGCAAAGACCGCGTCCCGAAACTCGTCGAAACTGCGCAGGGTCGGCACGCGCGTCATGGGCCTCTCCTTGTCTTGTCCTAGCGCCCGGCGATCTGCTGCCGGCACCACCGGATGGCCTGCGCGACCTCGTCCCGTTTCGCAAAGTCCACCGGACGCTGAAACAGCACCGCCACGTAGGCATCGGTCATCTCGGTCTGCTCCTCAAAGCCGGCGCCGAGAAACGTTTTCCTGACTTTCGAGACGGCGGGTTGCAGATAGTACTTTGCTTGCTTGGCCAGTTCGTCCGCGCCCAGATCCTCCGGCGTACCGTCCGAAAGCAGGCTCATGATGTCGTCCATGGCCATGCCCATCTGGCAGATCAGGCGGCCGTCCGGCGTGATCTCCACGAGCCAGCCGTCATCGCCCAGTTCGAGCGCCAGGGCCCCGCCAGGTTCCAATTCGTATAGCTCCGGCTCGACCTGACGCAAGAACGTGCGCGCGTCCTCCCATGCCGGCGACATGGCCTGGGGCTCGCTCATGCGCGCGGCCCTCCCGGCAAGGAGGCGCCCGGCCCTTCCCTGGCGAGGTAGGCCCGCATGGCTTCGAGCCGCTTGGTATTTTCTTCCAGCTTGGGCAGGTGATATTTCCGGTCCATCCTGACGACCTGTTCGAGCAGATCGGCGGCTTCCTGAATCCGGCCGAGCGCCTCGTAACACTGCACCATCACGTAGCGCGCGCCGCCGGTGCGCAACTCGTCGCCGTTTCGCTCGGCCACGGCCTGGCTTGTCCGGCAACAAGCCATGGCCTCGTCGTATTTGCCCTGGGCCAGGTAGGTCCGGCCCGTCATGCGCCAGGCATCCGCAATGCCCCCTTGATTGCCAAGCCGGCGCATCAACGTCAGGGACTGCTCGTAGTACCGCAGGGCCTCGTCGCCTTGGCCTGTCTCACGCGCCACCAGGCCAAGGTCGGAATAGAGCACCGCCAGCCCCGTTTCGTCGCCGACCTTCTGCATGATGTCCAACGCTTCCAGGTAATAGGCCCTGGCTCGGTCCCATTCGCCGGCATCGGCTCGGAGATTGCCCAAGTTGGCCAGGGTCGTGCCGATCCCGCGATCGTCGCCCAGAATCTTTTGCAGCTCCAACACTTCCTGGTAATAGACCTGCGCCTGTTCGCGCCTGCCGCTGACCGCGCAGATATTGCCCAGGTTGCCCAAGGTCGCCGCCAGGGCCCGCCGGTCCCCGCTGAGCCGGTCGCACTCCAGGGCCTGGGAGTAACAAACATAGGCCTCGGTGTAGAACCCGCGTGAAAAATGCTCGTTGCCTTGGCCGTTGAGTTGTTCGGAATTGGTCTGGATCATGGCGGCAACCGTCACACGCTCAGGGCATGTTCCACCGCGGCCTTCGCCCCGGTCAGGATCGAGGCGCCATCCCCCACAAGAATCGCATCGAACTGATACTTGAGGAGCCGCTGGAGTCCTTCGCGCGCCTTGGCCCCATCCGCGTATTTCTCGACCGGCAACATCGAGAGGGCCCCGGCCGGTTTGCCGATCAAGGCGTCCCCCACGATCAGAACCCCCTTGCCCTGCTGGATGAATAGGGCCGACTCCCCCGGCGACTTCTGATCCTTGAGATGGACGACCCAGATGCCGCCCGGAAGCAATTCGCCGTCCCGATAGGTCTTGTCGGCGACAATCGTCATCTGCGAGGCATCGGCCTCCGGCACGAAAACCCGGCAGCCGAAGTCGGCCCGACAGGCCGAGGCTTCCCGCTCATGGTCCCGGTTCGTACAGAGCAGGTAGTCCACGGCGCCGCCCTTCCTGATCATCAACGTGGCCTCACCCGTCATGGGAGGCGGGTCCACCAGCACCCGATGCTCTCCCACGGTCAGAAAGAGCCCGTTGAAGTCGAGCTGTTTCTCCTGCGAGAACCAGGACCACTGCCAGATGCCGGGCAGGAGTTGCTTCACGTCTTCCTTCTCACTTGCTGCTTTTCACTTGTTACGTTTCACCGCCTCAGAGGGCCGCAACCGCGTCCTTCACGACCTTGGCAACCTTGGCCAGGATGTCGGCTTCATTCGGCAGGTCGAGGATGTCGTCTTCCGGCACAGTGATGAACTTCCGATTGGCCCCTTTGGTGAGCGAGATCAGAAACAGGCTGTTGGACGGCGTGACCGGAATGACGACTTGCACCGCCGGGTCGATCCCGCGCACCAGTTCGAGGAACTTCTGTTTGCCC
>VGXD01000143.1 GCA_016873525.1 Nitrospira sp.
GTACAGCCGTTCGGCCTCCTCATCGGAGGCGGCCACGATCAGCCAGGATCGCGACGGAAGGGTCCTCGCCAGCACCGTCAGCCCAAAGGCCGCCGTGGCTCCGTGCGCTCCGGTCAAGCAGGGCCTCCCGCCGTCGCGCAGCGACTCGGTCAGCGGCTTGAGGAGTTGGTCCCAATAGGATGGTGAGGGCGATGCGGCGGGCATGGATAAATCGTTATGCGTGAAGCGCTGGTCGTGAATCGCCGGAGAGGAATCCGATGTCGTGAACGCTCCTTACGAGTAACGCTTCACGCTTCACGCTTCATGTCCTTGCGTATTTTGTTAATGAGGGCGGTGGTGGAGACGCCGGGCACCAGGGGGATGGTCGTGACGAATCCCCCGCGGGCCTCGACGGTCTCGCGTCCGACGATCTGATCCGGCGCCCAGTCTCCGCCTTTGACGAGCACGTCGGGCTGGAGTTCGGCGATGAGGCGCCCCGGATCGGGTTCGTCGAACAGCACCACATAGTCGACGCAGGCCAGGGCCGCCAGGACTTCGGCGCGTTGGGCTTCCGGCACGATCGGGCGCTCGGCGCCCTTGTTCAAGGCGCGGACCGAGGCATCGCTGTTTACGCCGACGACCAGCAGGTCGCCCAAGCCCCGGGTGGCTTGCAGGTACCGGGTGTGGCCGATGTGCATCAGGTCGAAACAGCCGTTGGTAAAGACGATGCGCTTTCCCCTCGCGCGTTGCTTGGCGAGGAGTTCGGGCAGGTCCGCTCGGTGTGTGATCTTATTCGACACAGCACCATTGTACTCTGGACCCCTGGCGAATTCCTAGCAAGGCCGCACTTGTCCTCTCGCGGGCCAATCGTCTAGACTCGCGTGCGGGAGGGACTCCATGGCTGATATCGGAGATGAAACGGGAGGCAAGGCCTACGCGCTCTACTCGTCGCTCCGGCGATTCTTCGAGCCGCTGCGGGAACATTGGGACAAGCTGGCGCCGGAGGAGAAAGACGTGGTCATCAAGGAAGTGGAAGCGTTTCTAAACTCCGTCCGCCCCCCGGGCCGCTGAGCGGACCCCTCGACGTCCCCCGCCGCGTCAGGAACTTCGCAGGTCCAGCTCCAGCTGCACGATCTGACTCGTCGGCCCGGCCGGCGCGCAGGGTTCAAGCGACGGGACGGTCTCCCGGAGCGAGCCCCGGCACGACCCGCAACGATGGCGGCCCGGCCTGATCGTGCGCCGTTGCCGCCGGTAGATGGTGCCGCATCCAAGGCATCGCCACGCATACTTCACCAGCGCCAGGACCTCGCCCTCGAAGCGGTGGCGGATGGTGATGACCAGCCCGGCGTCGTTCAACTCCATCATCTTGCGGCGGAAGTCGGGTCCGTGATTGGGCCGACGCTTCAGGATGTCGAATTGCCACTGGTGAATCATCTCGTGGGCCAGGGTGCACAGGAGGTCCGCTTCGGGTCGATCGCACAGGAGCGGCGAGGACAGTCGGATGATCCGCCGCTGCACGGCCGGGTCCGGCTCGCGGGGCCCGCCCCGGCTCGAAAACATTCCGGCCGCGGTGGTCAGGCGACGGCTCCAAGCCAGTTCGATCGGCGGCAGCGCGTTGCGGAAGTGGCGCGCGTTCAGGTCGGCCCAGAGAGATTGGAGGCGGTCGGCGGCAAGGACAGGCGAGGCATGATCGGGCGGGCGCCGGGTCATCGCTCCAGGGCTTCGACGATGGCGGCGGCCAGGAGCGGCACCATGATCTCATGGTGGCCGGTGAGCGAATACCCGTGCCCGCCTTTTTGTGTGGGCCTTCGCACCACGTTGGTCATGGGGCGGTAGTGGGGCAGGAAGTCCATGTTGACCGTGGTGATGTCGGAGAGCGCATGGCCGAGGTTCCGCCCCAGGGTGACGGTTTTGAGGAATACTTCGGGCAGGATCACGGCGGAGCCCAGGTTGAGGTAGACGCCGCCTTCCATACCCGCGACGACCGCCGCCAGTTTTCGGAAGTCCAGGAGGGAACCCGCGCCGATCGCGGCCCCGTCGGCGGCGGGGTGCATGTGGATGATGTCGGTTCCCACGGCCACGTGGACCGTCACCGGAATGTCCAGCTTCGCGCCGGTGGCCAGGATGCTGGTGTCCCGGTTCGGGAACTGTCCTTTGAAGCGGTTGATGTAATGCCCGACCGCCTCGCCGAGTCCCTGTCCGTCCCGGGCGCCTTTGACGATGGCCTCGTTCAACATCCGGCCGGTTTCCTCCGCCATCCCGAAGCGGCCGGAGTCGATCTCGGCGTCCACTTCTTCCGAGGTGTGGCCCATCAAGGCCAGCTCGAAATCGTGGATGATCACCGCCCCGTTCATCGCCACGGCATTGATAACGCCGCGTTCCATCAGGTCCACCAGGACGGGGTTCAGCCCCACCTTGGTCACGTGCGCGCCCATCCCCACGATGACCGGCTTGCCGCGCCGGTGCGCGCGCGCGATGGCCTGGGCGACGGCCCGCAAGGTCTTGACCGCGAGGATGTCCGGGAGCGTGTCCAGGAACCGGCGGAGCGTTCCGCCGGATTTCCAGGGGACGGAAAAATCGGAGACCTTCACTTTGCTGTGCCGGCGGTTCAGCGGATAGGTCTTCAGCTTGGAGACGTCGATGGGGCGCAGTCCGGAGCCCAGCGACAGGGGCGGTCGTGCCGCCGGCTGGGCCTGCGGGGTGACCGGCGGACGGGTCTTACTTGGCGGTGTTCGCAAACAGCTCTTCCTCGATCAGTTCGCAGAGCACGTGGCCCAGCGTGATATGGCATTCCTGGATGCGGGCGGTCACCGTGGAGGGAACGATGAAACAGTGGTCCACGAGGCCGGCCAGCTTGCCGCCCGTGCCGCCGGTCCAGCCGATGGTCGTCAGGCCGCCGGCCCGCGCGGCCTCCGCGCCCTTGAGCACGTTGGGAGAATTCCCGCTGGTGCTGATGGCGATGGCGAGGTCGCCCTTCTGGCCGTGGGCCTTGATCTGCCTGGCGAAGATTTCGGCGTAGTCGTAATCGTTGGCGATGCAGGTGAGCGCCGCCGCATCCGTGCCCAGCGCGAGGGCCGGCAGGGGCCGGCGGTCTTTATGGTAGCGGCCGACGAACTCGGCTGCTATGTGGCTGGCGTCGGTGGCGCTGCCGCCGTTGCCGAACAGGAGCAGCTTGTGCCCCTCGCGCAGGGCGCGCGCGATCGCCTGCGCCACCTGCACGATGCGGTCCGCGTGCCCGTGGACGAACGTTCGTTTGACATCGGCGCTTTCCTCGAAGGCTTTGATGGCGCGCGCGTTCATGCGGCGATTGTAGGCGACGGGCTGGAGTCTGTCAAACGACTTGGCGGCTCCGGCACGGGATCGGTCAGTTGAGGGGGGAAATGATGTCGGTTGACCAGCCGGGCGTCGGCGGGGAGGTGTCGTTCGGTGATCGCTTGGCGGCCTGTTGCTGGCGGAGCGCCGCCACGGTCTTCGAAATAATGTCCGTGAAGACCAGCTCCTCATAGGGGTCGATACGATCCAACACCAAACTGAGTGTTTGGAGTGGAACGATTCCGTGTTCCGTTTGCCACTCGGCCAGTCGATCTTCCAGCCGGAACAGCAGGGCATCGGCCGCCAAGGCCGACGTTTCCAGCAACAGGATCGCAAAGACGTCCGGCTCGACCCGCGCCACCACATCGGACGTGCGGAACGTGCGCAGGATCAACCGGGCGATGTCTTGCAAGCGGGTCGCCTGAGCCGGCTCGCAGCCTTCGTCCATCGACAGGCCATCGATCCCGACGACGAGCAGGATCGCTTCCCGCTTCACGCGGCGCAACAGCTTCAGATAGTGCGAGGCAAAGAAGATCAGCCCGAAGCGGCTCCACACTCCTGTGAGAGGATCTTGGACGAGTTCAGCCTTCATACGTTCCTCCGTATCACCATCGGTCGTTTTGTCGATGATCTTGAGCCCGAGGTTCGATCCTGGCCGATCGTCTGCCGTTCCTTCTTCGGCTCGTTGCAGAAGAAACTCCTGTACTTTTTCAGAGGGGTTGGCTACCATGCCCGCACCACTCTAACCGTCAAGGAGCACAGCCCATGGGTAAAGGCGAAAACAGGAAGAAGGAAACCAAGAAGAAACCGGCCAAAACGATGGCGGAAAAACGGGCCGAGAAGAGAGCCAAAAAATAAGTCCGGGGACTCCCGCAAGTCCCGAAGGATTCCGATCCCATCATGAATGATGCACGTGCGGCTTCTAAGGTCTCCGTATGTGCATGTGATCATGGCGTCATCGCCATTATGTTCGGACTTCGAATGTCATGCAAGCCATCCCCAACAGGGTCTTGGGGATTAACAGGTTGTTGAAAAACTCCCTGGCATCATAACCAAAGAGCCCTATAGCAAGCCTTAATCTCCAGGATAAGTGAAACCAAAATCAGGCTCATTCGACGGTCTGAGCCTTGCTAAAAGCGTTTTGGTGCCCATGCTGTTGCTGGCCAAGACCCATGAGTGCCGGTGGCATCAAGGGCTTCAAAATAGTTTTTCAACACCCTGCTAGAAGTGATTTCTGGAACCGCGCTGGAGGAAAGGGATTTGCAACGGGAAGTCAGAGTCTCACAGGACGTTTCAATATCCTTGCTACAGAACCGTAGCAGGAAGCGGTCAATCCCTCAAGCTCGTGCTCGATATCTTCGCACTTGCCGAGCTTACTGGTCCAGCGACCGGTGGGCAACTGCCTGGCTGCGTGCGTCGGCTGGCCGTTATCGTCAATGTAGATGGCGATTTTCTCAAAACCGTCTTCAATGCGGGGATCATCGCAATGGGCGAATCCAAGTGCGGCGAATGCTTGGACAAACGCTTCGAGTGTCTCTTGCAAGGGGGCGCCGGATGGCCAGTAGGCAAATGAACCACGGACAGGCCACCACCATCTATTAGTTTCTCCCGCTGCCCACGCGATACAGTTGTAATCAGGGGTGGAAGGGCTTGTAATTATGTACCCGGTATCTCGTAGCCGGGGAAAGACCCCTTCGAGGTCCCGACTCACCAGCTTAACCCCTGTTCCGTACCCCACTTGAGCCACGCGTTCGCCATCTCTCTCAGCTTTCCCCTGTGCTCCGGTCTAACCGGATCTGCACCTGTTATGGCAGTCAGTGCCCAAAACCAATGATCCGGTCGTCGTTCAAGCTCGCGAAGCAGGAACGGCACAGCCGCCGCCCCCATTCCTATAATCCTTTGGTACGCCGGATGGAGGACCATTTCGGTCACAGAGGATGTAAACAAAACGTCATTGCGCCACATTGATGCCAAGGCTTGAAATTTCTCAACGTCGCCATGCGGCCTTCTTGTGACTGGAGCCCAATAGTGTTGCTCGGTTTCAAACCACCGCTTCGTAAGTAAGTCAGAATCAGGGCTGACTCCTCGCACAGAGGTATATTCCAATGCACGTGGGGCATGAGCGGTCGCGAGGCTCATAGAAATAACTCCTTCACCTTTGGCGTGAGGCTATTGAAGAAAATGTCATTCTTCAAGTTGCGCAGACTCTCAAACGTTTCCCATATCCTATCGTCTACATCAAATACCGCCTGACGAAATACGTCAATATCAAGGATGAGCGGCAGCGCAGCGCTTGAGTCCGCAATCGGCTCCATTGCCTCGGTGATAACAGCAACAGCCTGAGTCTTCGGCTCAGGAATCACGAGCCTCATAAAAAAACTCCCCAATCCCTGTGGAAGCTCAGGAGCAATTTCCGGTGTAGTCAAGATATACTCTTTTAAGTCTTTCATGGGAAGCGGGATTTCAATGCGATTGATGTAACGCAGAGCTAATCTTGTCACAACTTCGGGTGAGGCGATTCGAACGTACTGCTGCCACAGTTCTTTGGCTTCGTCGCGAAACGTT
>VGXD01000144.1 GCA_016873525.1 Nitrospira sp.
ACAGGCGGAACTGATCTGCGATGCCGACGGGACCCCCGCCCGCATGGTCGGCACGGTGCAGGACATTACGGACCGCAAGCGGACCGAAGAACAAATTCACCGGTTGGCTCATTACGACGGCTTGACCAATCTCCCCAACCGCCGTCTGTTCCAAGACCGCCTCGAGCGGGCCTTGGCATCCACCCACCGTCGGCAGAAACTCCTGGCGGTCCTGCTGCTGAACCTCGATCAATTAAAGCGCGTCAACGACACGTTCGGCCCCACCGGAGGCGATCTCGTCCTGCGCAGCCTCTCGGAGCGGCTGCTCGCCTGCATCCGACAAAGCGACTCGGTGATGCCGCACAGCGCGGAGGAGGGTTCCGTCACCGTCTCCCGTCTCGGCGGCGACGAGTTCACGATCTTGCTGACCGACATCGGGTCGCCGCAAGATTCGGCCAAGGTGGCGCGGCGCATTCTGGCCGCATTGGCCTGCCCTTTTCCGGTCGGCGACCAGGAAGTGTTCCTCACGGGCAGCCTCGGCATCAGCCTCGCCCCCTCCGATGGAACCGATGCGGACAGCCTGCTCAAAAACGCCGGCACCGCCATGAACCACGCCAAGAAACAGGGCCGCAATACCTATCAGTTTTATGCCCAGGACATGAACGCCGCCGCGCTCCAGCGCCTGACCATGGAAAATGCCTTGCGGAAGGCCCTGGGGCGTGATGAGTTCGAACTCTACTACCAGCCCCAGGTGGACATCCGTCGGTGGCAGATCATCGGCGTGGAAGCCCTCATCCGCTGGCGACACCCCGACCTGGGCCTGGTGCCGCCCGCACAGTTCATTCCCCTGGCCGAGGAAACCGGCCTCATCGCCCCCATCGGTGAATGGGTGTTGCGGACCGCCTGTACCCACCACAAAGCCTGGCTGTCCGCCGGCCTCCCGCCGATCCGCATGTCCGTCAATCTTTCCAGCTTGCAATTCGACCAGCCGGACCTCTGCGACATCGTCCAGCAAATTCTTCGGAATACCGCCATGCCCCCTGAGTGCCTGGATTTGGAACTCACCGAGGGCATCCTCATGCGGGACGCCGCCGCAACCATCAAAACCTTGCAGCGGCTCAAACAGTTAGGTCTCGCCCTCGCCATCGACGATTTTGGAACGGGCTACTCCTCCTTGAGCTATCTCAAGCGGTTTCCGCTCGACACCCTCAAAATCGACCGGGCCTTCATCAGGGACGTCACCAACAACGCCGACGATGCCGCCATCACCACCGCCATCATCGCCATGGCCCATAGCCTCAAGCTGCGCGTCATGGCCGAAGGCGTCGAGACGGACGCGCAACTGGCCTTCCTGCGCGAACAGGGCTGCGACGAACTTCAGGGCTACCTGGTCAGCAAACCGATTCCCGCCCAGGACCTGCCCCAATTCCTGCGGGCGCCCCTCCCGGCTCCCAGCCAGGAGGGCATCGCCGCCTTGTCGTCCGGACTCAAGCCCTAAGGCTCCCGCCCACCCCTTGCGTCCCCCATCGTCGCGCGCTACCCTGGGCCCATGCACGAATCGGGTCCCGACGAGCCGAGCTTGTCCCTGTCCGAATGGCCGCGCTACCGGCGCCTCCCCTGACATGGCCATCTACGCGATCGGCGACATCCAGGGCTGCTTTGCCGCGCTGCAACGGCTGATCGAACGAATCTCCTTCGATCCGAGTCGGGACCGGCTCTGGTTCGTCGGCGACCTGGTGAATCGAGGCCCGGACTCCCTCTCCGTACTGCGCTATGTGAAGGGACTCGGCAAGTCGGCGGTCACCGTGCTCGGCAACCACGACCTGCACTTGCTCGCCGTCGCGGCAGGCGTGACGCCGCCGGGACGCAAAGACACGCTGCAAGATGTGTTGCAGGCACCGGATCGAGACGCCCTGCTCCTGTGGCTCCGCCATCAGCCCCTCCTGCACTCGGCCGATGGCTTCACGCTCGTCCACGCAGGACTCGTCCCCCAATGGACTGCGACCCAAGCCCAAGGCCTGGCCAGGGAAGTTGAAACCGCGCTGCGATCGCCTCACTATCGGGAGTTTCTGGCGTACTTGTATGAGGTGGGATACCGGGAGAACAGCGGGCCCCGCCGCTGGACCGAGGACTTGGCCGGCCATGAACGGCTGGGCGTCATCGCCAACGCCTTGACCAAGCTGCGGGTCTGCTCCTCGGAGGGAGACATGGGGCTCTCCTACAAGGGGCCTCCGCACAGCGCCCCAGAAGGCTTTATCCCCTGGTTCGACGTGCCGGACCGGCGCAGCGCCGAGACGACCGTCGTCTGCGGCCACTGGGCCGCCCTGGGCCTCCACATCCAAGACAATCTGCTTGTCCTGGACAGCGGCTATGTGTGGGGAGAGCGTTTAACCGCCCTGCGGCTCGAAGACCGGCGGGTCTTTCAGGTGTCCGACAGGGACTGAGCGCGTCGCGTGGCCGGCTACTTCGGTTCCGGACACTTGTAGGCGACGCCCGTATAAGTCACGTTGGTCTGCTCCGTACTGCCGCCTCCCGTCCCGCCAGAGAAACTCATGCTGCCGGTTTGGCCGGCCCGGTTCGTGAGCATCTGCACCGTATTGGCGCCCAGTTTGGCCGCTTCGTTTTTCATCTCGTTGCGCGCGCCGGTCTCCAGGTTGGCGTTGCTCGTGAACCCGCCCGTCAGGAAGTTCCCCTGATTGCCCGTCACTTCCCCCAGATACTTGCAGCCCTGCGGTTCGTTCGTCGTGATCCGGACCTGAGCCGCGCCGGGATTGAGCTGAGCCGCCGCGCATCCGGCCAGCAGACCGACCCCGATCAAGACAAGACCCCTACAGCGTTGCCTCTTCATCGTCACTTCCCCCCTGCAACGTCGCCATGCGTAAGCACACAGGCGTTGTTACTTCAAGTCCCGCTTCGTGAACTTCGCGCCTTCCAACGTCACGCCGGCCATCAAGCCCCGCTGGCCGAAGGCAAAGGCCAGGATCGGCTCGCCAAGCTTGGTCGTATCCAGCGATCCTTGAGCCCCCACCGTCACGAGGGTGGCATTGGCGTCCACGCCCAACTCGAAACCGCTGCTCTTTTGAAACTTTTCCAGGACGAGGTCTTTCATAAACATGATGATGAGCGACGTCTTTTGGGCTCCGGCCTGCAACCCAAAGGAGGCCGCGGCCAGGTTGTAATACCCCACAGTCTTCCCCTCCACCCTCAAGGCCCCGTCCCCATACTCGGCCCCAAAGATAAACCCGGCCTTGTAGAGGGCCGGAAACACCAAAATGCCCTTGGCGCTTTTCAAAAACTCCTCCGACCCCGCGATCTTCTCCGTGAACTCTTTCAAGGCGAAGTCCGCATCGGCATCGATTTACTTGGCATCAACGGCGAAGGCGGGAGCGGGGAATACCGCGACAAGCGTAAAAATCGCGGCGACTCCGAGAAGGTACGCCCAAAGAGTCAACCCAGCGGCGTTCTTGATGAACGATTGCATAGCCTCGCCCTCCTATTCATTGTCTGAATGAATGACAAGAACCATTCAGCCTTTTCAACGGCGGCATTCTAGCAGAAACGCAGAAAAAAGTAGCTGGGCTGGCGACGGGCGGACGCTCCGTCGGCTGCCTCGATGCGGCGAGTTCCTCTTCGCCGCTCCCACATCCGTGCCCGCGCCGCAGCGCCTCACCAGACGATCGGAACGGCGCTGCTCTCGCCCTATGGCAGCCAGTCTCCATATTCCCCGCAGAGGCACCTCTCCTCCGCGCCCATCCCGTCCATCCCAGCGCAAGAGAGCGAACCTAATCGCCCTCACCGCCTGAAGCGCCGACGGAGAGCCAAAAGGAACAACGCCACTTGAGCAGCAACGAAAAGCCGTTCGACTTGTTCAAGAAACCAGCCCAAGCCACTTCCCACCACATAGCGAGTTGGGCTCTGGAATGTGACGACCTCAACGGCATGGATCAGGCCTGCGGGAGCAAGAGCGGCTGCACGATTATTGGGATTCGGGTCCACTCCGCTGAGAGTAAACAGCAGGGCAAACGAGAACAGCAGAAGAATCAACACCCCAAAAGCGTGGACGTAACTGCTCCCGTAGTTGCTCGCCAGACGGTAGAGATTCGTGACCGAGACATGCTCGCCTAGCCAGCGCAACCAAGACCACTTTTCATAGAACGGGCCGAGTCGCCCGGCAAACAGGAACTTAGCCGGATCGAGCCGCTTCATTTCCATCGCGCCGACCATGCAGTCTTCAGCTAAATCGTAATGTTTGGCTTCGTCAAAATTAATAATAAACCGCCGATAGGCCGCAGCCACCTGTTCGCAACTGGCTGTTTCCGGCACATTCGCCAAGCGGTCCAGTTCATCCTGCAAAACCATCCGACCCTTCTCTCGATGCCAATGCACATCTTCAAATGACACGCCTTTAATGGGGCAATTGACGAACCTGGCCCTGAACCCACTTTTACCCTCTTCATTCACCCGGAGGAATCGCACCAGCTCCGGCTTGAGAAACTTCGCATCTCGGAAGTCCGCGACGGCAAGCTCAACCTGTTCTACCACTGGCTCACCTTTACTTGGGCCCCAAAGGGATCGTGAAAAATCTGCATCTTCGCTGAACATTGCCTCCCAGAAGTTGGCCCCCTGGGTGAACGTCACCCTCCCGAAGTCGGCTTCCTGGGTGAACCTCGCCTCCCCGAAGTCGGCCCCCTGAGTGAACCTCGCCTCCCCGAAGTCGGCAGCAGGAAAGACAAACCTGGGAAAATTGAATCGTTCCCTTGGCCGGTGGAATCGTGAAGTCCCGGCAAGGATCGCATCAACTTCATCATGGAATGCCTCCGCGTCCTTGCGTTGGTCACAAGAGTGCATCAGACAGACTGGCCGCTCATCCACATCTGACGGAGCAGGGTGAATGGGGCGCCCACATAGCTGATAATCAGACATCCGGACCGGGCAGCCGGGTGGATTGGATTGTTGGGCAAGTTCGGTCATAGCCGATGAGTCTACTTATAAGTTGGCGCTGTGGCAAGCTACGGGCAGGTGATCGGCCTCGGATGGAATGGATAGGGCGAAGATTTCAACACTTCCGGGGGAACTCAACTAAGGGTGGCCGGGCTGGCCCCCTCACTGCGCGCGTTCACCGAGCACCGCCCACTTTGATAAGATTTGATCAATCCTGTGTGCGCGGTGCGCGAGCACGGGGGATTAGCCTGGCCGCCCCTCCCTTTGCCAGCCGAGGCTATCCTTCCGGAGCGTCTGAGCAGGACAGGTTCAGCTAGCTCGCCGTATGTTTGAAGAAAATCAGTGGTAGCTCTCGGAGTCCGTCGGGAACTTGCCGTGCTCGACTTCTTCCTTGTAGCGGCGGAGGGCTTGGAGGGCATCGGCCTTCAGATGGGCGTAGGGCTTCACGAACTTGGGCGTGAAGTCGTCGAAGAGGCCGAGCAGATCGTAGAGCACCAGCACCTGTCCGTCGCAGTGAGGCCCGGCGCCGATCCCGATCGTGGGAATCGTCAGTTCTTCGGTGATGGCCTTGGCCAGCTTGGTCGGGATCGCTTCCAGGACGATCGCAAAGGCCCCGGCGGCTTCCAGCGATTTGGCATCCGCCTTCAACGCCTCGGCCTGGTCCCGTTGCTTCCCCTGAACTTTGTAGCCGCCGAAGCGATGGACGGATTGCGGCGTCATGCCAAGGTGCCCCATGACCGGAATGCCGAAGCGGGTGATGGCGGCCACCCGGTCCAGGACCGCTTCCCCTCCTTCCAACTTCACCGCCGCAGCCCCGGCTTGCAAGAACCGGCCGGCGTTCCTGACCGCTTCCTCGACGGAGACCTGATAGGAGAGAAAGGGCATGTCGGCGATCACGAGCGACTGCTGCGCCGCCCCGACCACCAGCTA
>VGXD01000145.1 GCA_016873525.1 Nitrospira sp.
GGTTGCAACGATCTGCTCTGCATCACGCAGCCGGCCATCGTGGAGGGCGTCCACTGCCGGTTCCTTGAGGCTGGGGCCGACATCATCGAGACCAACACCTTCAACTCTACTTCGATCTCGCTGGCCGATTACAAGCTGGAGTCGCTGGCCTATGACCTGAACCTGGCCGGCGCCACGGTCGCGCGCAAGGCCGTGGAAGCGGTCATGGCGAAGGATCCGTCACGCCCGCGTTTCGTGGCCGGGGCGATGGGCCCCACGAACCGCACGGCGTCCATGTCGCCGGACGTCAACAATCCCGCCTTCCGCGCCGTCTCCTACGATCAACTGGTGGAGGCCTACACCGAACAGGTGCGCGGGTTGATGGACGGGGGGGTGGACCTGATCCTGGCCGAAACGGTTTTCGACACGCTGAACCTCAAGGCCGCCCTCTTCGCCATCGACCAGTACTTCGAGGCCCAGGGCCGATCCGTGCCGGTGATGGTCTCCGTGACCATCACGGACCGGAGCGGGCGCACGTTGTCCGGACAGACCGTGGAGGCCTTCTGGAACTCCATCTCCCACATGGCGCTCTTGAGCGTGGGGATCAACTGCGCCCTCGGCGCCAAGGAGATGCGGCCCTATATCGAGGAACTGGCCAGCATCGCTCCGGTCTACATCAGTTGCTACCCCAACGCCGGCCTGCCCAATGCCTTCGGGGGCTTCGATGAAACGCCGGACATCATGGGCGAAGACCTGCGGGACTTTGCGTCGAACGGCTGGCTCAACATCGTCGGCGGCTGCTGCGGGACGACCCCGGCCCACATCAAGGCCATCGCGGAGGCCGTCCGCGACCTGCCCCCGCACGTGCCGGCGGCGCCGGAGCCCTATACCCGCTTGAGCGGCCTGGAGCCTCTGACGATCCGCCCGGAGAGCAACTTCATCAATATCGGGGAACGCACCAACGTTACCGGTTCCCCCGCCTTCGCCAAGCTGATCCTAAGCGGGGACTACGAGGGGGCCCTCAGCGTGGCGCGGCAGCAGGTGGAAGGCGGCGCCCAGATCATCGACGTGAACATGGACGAGGGCCTGCTGGATTCGGTCCAGGCCATGACGACGTTCCTGCACCTCATCGCCTCGGAACCCGACATCTCCCGTGTGCCGATCATGATCGACAGCTCCAAGTGGTCGGTCATCGAGGCGGGGCTCAAGTGCGTGCAAGGCAAGCCGATCGTGAACTCGATCAGCATGAAGGAAGGCGAGGCGGCGTTCAGGCTGCACGCCAAGCTGGTCAAGCGGTACGGGGCCGCAGTGGTCGTCATGGCCTTCGACGAAGCGGGGCAGGCCGACACCTTGGAGCGCAAGGTGGAAATTTGCACGAGGGCCTACCGGATTCTGACCCAAGAAGTCGGCTTCCCGCCCCAGGACATCATCTTCGATCCGAACATCCTGACCGTGGCCACCGGGATCGAAGAGCACAACAACTACGCGGTCAACTTCATCGAAGCCGCGCGGCATATCAAGGCGACCCTGCCGCACTGCAAAGTCAGCGGCGGGGTCAGCAACATCTCGTTCTCGTTTCGCGGCAACAACCTGGTGCGCGAGGCGATGCACGCGGCCTTTCTCTACCATGCGATCAAGGCCGGGCTGGACATGGGGATCGTCAATGCCGGGCAGCTGGCGGTCTATGCGGAGATTCCCCAAGACTTGCTGGAGCTGGTGGAAGACGTGCTGTTGAACCGGCGGTCCGATGCCACGGAACGGCTGGTGACCTTCGCCGAGACGGTCAAGCAAAAGGGCAAGGCCGTCGTGCTGGACGATATCTGGCGGCAGGGCACGGTCGAGGAGCGGCTGGCGCATGCCCTGGTGAAGGGGATCGTCGAACATATCGAGCAGGATGTGGAAGAGGCGCGGCAGCGCTACGCCAAGCCGCTGGAGGTGATCGAGGGGCCGCTCATGGCGGGGATGAGCGTCGTCGGGGACCTCTTCGGCGCGGGCAAGATGTTTCTGCCGCAGGTGGTGAAGAGCGCGCGGGTCATGAAGAAGGCGGTGGCCTACCTGCTGCCCTTCATGGAAGCGGAGAAGCGGGCCCAAGGCAACAGCCGCGCACAAGCCAAAATCCTCCTGGCGACCGTGAAGGGGGACGTGCATGACATCGGCAAGAACATCGTCGGGGTCGTCCTCGGCTGCAACAATTACGAAATCATCGACCTGGGCGTGATGGTGTCCTGCGAAAAAATCCTTCAGACCGCCAGGGAGCTGAAGGTGGACTTGGTCGGCCTCAGCGGGTTGATCACGCCCTCGCTGGACGAGATGGTGCACGTGGCGCGCGAAATGCGGCGGGAAGGGTGTACCGTGCCGCTGCTGATCGGCGGGGCCACCACCAGCAAGGCGCATACGGCGGTCAGGATCGCCCCGGCCTACGATCAGCCGGTGGTCCACGTGCTGGACGCGTCCCGCGCGGTGGGGGTGGCCGGCAGTCTGATCAGTCCGGCCCAGAAAGCCCCCTTTGTCGATAAGATGCGGCTCGATCAGGAGGCGATCCGCCGGGCGCATCAGGGAGGCCAGGCCAAGACGCTGCTGTCTTTGGAAGAGGCCCGCGCAAAAAAACCGCCCCTCCCATGGCGTGCGGAGGACATTCCGAAGCCGGCCTTTACCGGCGCGAAAACCCTGGACCAGTTTCCCCTGGCCCAGATCCTGCCCTTCATCGATTGGTCGCCCTTCTTCCACACCTGGGAGTTGCGAGGCCATTACCCGCAGATTTTGGAGGATGAGAAGATCGGCGGCAAGGCGAAGGAGTTGTTCGAGGATGCGCAGAAGCTCCTGCGCGAGATCGTGGAGAACCGGCTGCTCACGGCCCGCGCGGTCTATGGATTTTTTCCGGCCAACAGCGTGGGGGACGACATCGAGGTCTACGAGGATGACGCGCGCCAAGCGGTGCGGACGGTCATCCATACGCTCCGCCAGCAAAGCGAGAAGCCGGAGGGACAGGGCAATCTGGCCCTGGCTGATTTCATCGCGCCGAAAACAACCGGCTTGCCGGATTATCTGGGCGCCTTTGCGGTGACGACCGGCGTCGGCCTCGACGAGGTCTGCGCGCGCTTCGAGAAGGACCATGACGATTACAACTCGATCATGGCCAAGGCCCTGGCCGACCGGCTGGCCGAGGCCTTTGCCGAGCTGCTCCATAAGAAGGCCCGCGAGGAGTGGGGCTACGGCGTCCGGGAACAACTCTCGAGCGAGGAATTGATCCGGGAGAAGTATCGGGGCATCAGGCCGGCTCCCGGCTATCCGGCCTGTCCGGACCATACCGAGAAACGGGTGCTGTTCGACCTCTTGCAGGTCGAGAAGCTGGCCGGCATCCGTCTGACCGAGAATTTTGCGATGCACCCGGCCAGTTCCGTGAGCGGGTTCTACTTCGCCCATCCCGCGGCGAAATACTTTGCCGTCGGCAAGATCGGGCGAGACCAGGTGTTGGATTACCATCTGCGCAAGGGGATGGATCTGCGCGAAGTCGAGCGGTGGCTGGCGCCCAATCTCAACTATGAGCCCGATCGAGCGGCGGCCTCGGCCACGAATCCGGCGGCCTGTTCCTGCGGCCGGCCTCACCCCATCCTGGGCTGATCCAGGCGAATCCCCTTACGGCAAAACACATCTTCTCTGGCCGTAGTTGGCAAGGCAGTGGTATGATCGACGCTCGGTCGGCGGAGACCGAGGAGCGGGCGAACAACACCGGCTGATCCTCCATGTATGACCTGACCCGATTCGGTTTGAAGGACATGACGCAATGCGGCGCGGTGTTGCGTCGTCTTGGGAATGAAGCGGGCAGCATGGAGGAGGCCGCGGACCGTATCGTGCGCCACCTCCATGAGCATTTGCTGAGAGGAAGCGGCGGCGCGCCGGCCACGGCCCTGGTCAGGCTTTTCAAAACCCATCCGTACGGCGGGCTTGAGCCGTCCCTCCGGCGCCGGGTTGACCAGGCGCTGGGCAGGCGACCCGACGATCCGGACACCCCTTGTTTCACGTTGCTGGCCAGCGCCGGACAGCAGCCGGAGTGGAATGGGCGCGAAGGGTCGAAGAATTTTCAAGTCATTCCGATCGAGGGGGAACGTTTCGCCCACACCTTCCCCATGTTTTCCCAACTCCTGACCCAGTTCGGCGTGGATGTCGGTGCGGTGGTCAATCCGGGCGCAAATCTGCTGCTTGAAAGCCAGGAGAGAGGCTACAATGTCTTTCATGTGCCGGATGCGCTGGAGAGCCCCTATGTCCCTTGTCAGCGCGAGTTTGTCGTCCCCTTCGGAGTTCGGTCGGTGCTGGGATTCGGAGGGGTCTTGCCGTCGGGGGCCGTTCTGGCGGTGATTCTGTTTTCGACGGTGCCGATCTCTCCCGCGACGGCGGAATTGTTCAAGACGTTGGCGCTCTGCGTGAAAGTGGCGCTGGTGCCGTTTGACGGCGGCGCGGTCTTTGCCGGGAATAAGCGGTGAGGCGGACGAGGATTCTTCAACGATGAAGAACGAGGACTCTCAGGAGGAACTCAGCCGGCTGCGGTTTCGTGTGGCTGCGCTGGAGCAGTTGCTGGACGCGCACGAGCAGGCCGTGCTCAAGCAGACCGCGCAACTGGAACTGGCGGTGCAGGATCTGGAGGCTCAGGCGGAGGCGATGCGGACGATCCTGAAGGGGACGGCGACGGCCACCGGCAACGAATTTTTCCAGCCGCTGGTTTTCAACCTGGCCAGGGCGTTGAAGGTCCGGCGTGCCTTCGTGGGCGTTGTCGACGGCACGGCACCTCCGCGCGTGCGCACCCTGGCGGTCTGGAACGGAGCCGAATTCGGGGCGAACGTCGAGTACGCCTTGAAGGGGACCCCCTGCGAGAAGGTCCTGCTCGGCAAGGAGTTTCGCCGGTATGCGAGCGAGGTGAAGAGGCTGTTTCCGGACGATCCACGGCTGGCCGATTGGTCCATCGCGGGGTATGGCGGAAGTCCCTTGCTCGATCGGGATGGGCGCGTCTTGGGGATTCTCGTTGTGATGGACGACCAACCCATCACAACGACCGTTGACCTCATGCAGATCATGGCGGTCTTTGCCGCGCGGGCCGGCGCGGAACTTGAGCGCTCGCAACTGGAATACGCGCTGCGGGAGGGGGAGCAGCGCCTGCGGAACATTCTCGACAGCATGTTTGCGTTTGTCGGCCTGCTCTCGACCGACGGCATCGTTCTGGAAGTGAATCGCGCGCCCTTGGAGGCGGCATCGCTCAGGCGGGAGGACGTGATCGGGCAACCGGCTGCCGACACCTACTGGTGGTCCTATTCGTCGTCGGTCCAGGCGCAGCTTCGAGGCGCCCTGCAAGCTGCGGCGCAGGGCCGGACGGTTCGCTACGATGTGCCGATCCGGGTCGGAGAGGACCGGTTCATGACCATCGATGTGACCTTCGGTCCCATCTATGACTCAGCGGGGCGCGTCATGCAGGTGGTCGGGTCGGCGGTGGACATCAGCGAGCGGAAACGGGCCGAGGCCGCGTTGGAAGAGACGCGTGTGCGGTTCGAGCGGGTCGCGGACGGCTCCAGCGACGGCATGTGGGATTGGAACATTGTGACCGGCGAGGATTACTTGTCTCCCCGCTGGAAAGCCCTGTTGGGGTTTCGGGACGAGGAGTTGCCCAACCGCCAAGAATCGTTTTTCGACCGGATGCACCCTGATGACGCGGAGCCGGTGCAGGCGGCGCTGCAGGCGCACTTCGAACGGGACGAGCGGTACGACGTGGAACTGCGGCTGCGCAGGAAGGACGGCGACTATCGGTGGTTCCGCGCGCGCGGACAAGTTGTCCGCGATGG
>VGXD01000146.1 GCA_016873525.1 Nitrospira sp.
CGATTTGCCGGCGGAGGGTTGAGGGCGGAGCGCGTCCCACAATCGAGTCGGAGGACGTGCGCGGCGGAGATGAGGAGCCGCTCAAGCTGGAGCTGGAGGCGTTTCTCCATGCCGCCGCGACCCGCACCACGCCTCCGGTGTCAGGAGAAGACGGGGTCAAAGCGCTGGACCTGGCTCATCAGGTCTTGGAGGCAATCGGCCGATTCCGCCGACGCCACGAGACGCCATGAATCGCAAGGAGGAAGTCGGTCGTCCCATGCCGCGCATTCTAATCGTGACCGGCGAGGCCTCGGGGGACCTCCACGGAGCCAATCTGGCCTCGGCGCTCCGCTCGCTCAGGCCTGACGTCGAACTGCTGGGCGTGGGCGGGGGGAAGATGCGCGCCGCCGGCGTGCGGTTGGTGCAGGGGATCGAGCGGCTGGATGCCATCGGGATGGTCGGGCCGGCGCAGCTGCTCGCGGCCCTCCGCACCTATGGCACGCTCTCTCGCTTTCTGAAGGAAAATCCTCTCGAAGCCGTGGTCTTCATCGACAACCCGGGATTGAATTTGCGCCTGGCCCGGGTGGCCAAACGGGCCGGCCACCGGGTCATCTATTACATCGCGCCGCAGATTTGGGCCTGGCATGGGAGCCGGATTCGACTGATCGCAGAAGTCGTGGACCGTATGATCGTGATCCTGCCCTTCGAGGAAGCCCTCTACCGTGAGGCCGGCGTACGCTGCACGTTTGTGGGACACCCCTTGCTCGATGCGGTGGCGCCGTCGTATGACCGGGCGGAATTGCGGAAACGTGTCGGGGTGAATGAGGCGGCACGAGTGGTCGGCCTGCTGCCGGGGAGCCGAGAAAACGAAGTCCGGGCTCTCCTGCCGACGATGTTGCAGGCTGCGGCGCAACTGGCCAAGTCGGATCCGACGCGGCAATTCGTGTTGGCCCAAGCGCCGTCGATCGAGGACGGGCTCATCGAAGCATTGTCGGCCGGGAGCGGCCTGAAGGTCCACGTCATGCGCGATCAATCGAGCGAGGCCATGGCAATGTCCGATCTGCTGTTGGTCGCTTCGGGGACCGCCACATTGCAGGCTGCGGTGATTGGGACGCCCATGGTTCTGCTGTATCGTACGTCCTGGCTGACCTATTGGATTGGGCGGTGGCTGATTACGGTGGACTGCATCGGCTTGGTGAACATCGTCGCCGGTCGTAAGATTGTGGCCGAACTGATCCAGCAGGAAGCAACGCCGCAACGACTGGCTGAGGAGGCCGAACGTCTGTTGCACAGCCAGGCCGCGTACAATCAAATGCGGACGGCTCTGCGCGACGTGCGGGACCGGCTGGGCGAACCGGGGGCGTCGCGCCGGGCGGCGGAAGCCATTCTCGAGGAGTGTGCGGCATGACCTTGTTCCTCAGGCTCCTCCAGTATCTGCTTCGCTACCGCGTTCGCTTGGCCTCGGCCTTTATCTGCTCGGCTTTGGTGGCAGGCCTGACGGGGGCCTATGCCTGGCTGGTTCGTCCGGTGCTGGATGACATCTTCATCAAAAAAGACGAATGGATGTTGATGGTTCTGCCGGTTGCGATTGTAGCCGTCGCTGTCTTGAAGGGGATCGCCAACTACGGGCAGAGTTACTTGATGAACTATGTGGGCAACCAGGCCGTGACCGACGTGCGCCAGGACCTCTTCCTCCAGTTCATGCGTCTGCCGGTGCGGTTCCATGACGCGAACACCACCGGGCGCTTGATGTCGCGCATCTCGAACGACGTGAGCATGATGGCCAACGCCGTTGCCAATGTTCTCAAGGACCTCTTCCAACAGGGCTTGACCTTCGTCGCAATGGTCGGCGTGATTTTCTATCAGAACTGGAAGTTGGCCGCCGCCTCGGTGGTGGTGATTCCGCTCTCGGTCTATACCATGGTCAGGATGGGGCAGCGCCTCCGTGGATTGGCCACCACCGGGCAGGAAAAGATTGCCGATATCAATTCGCTGATGCAGGAGACGCTGGTCGGCATCAAGGTCGTGAAGGCATTTGGGCGTGAGGAGGCTGAAGCCAGCCGGTTTCGAACCAGCAATATGGCCTATTTCAGGACGCTGATGAAGTCCATCCAGGTGTCTTCCCTGGCGTCGTCCCAGATGGAAGTCATCGGAGTGGTCGGAGTGGCTGCGATCATCTGGTATGGTGGGTACCTGGTGATCAAGGGTGCGATGACGCCTGGCGCCTTCTTTTCGTTTCTGACGGCCATGTTCATGGCCTATACCCCGATCCGCCGACTGTCCGGCGCCAATAATATCATCCAGCAGGCCCTTGCGGCAGCCGAACGGGTCTATGAGGTGCTGGACTTAGAGACCGAGCAGAGCCTGGACAAGGGCCGAAAAGAACTGGCCACGATCAGGCAATCGTTGGAATTCAAAAATGTCTCGTTTCAATATGCCGGCAGCGACCAGCCCGCGCTTGCGGGAATCAACTTGGCGATTCCGGTCGGGACCGTGATGGCCTTGGTCGGCAGCAGTGGAAGCGGAAAGAGCACGTTGGTGAGTTTGGTGCCTCGTTTCTACGATCCGACGGAAGGCGCGGTCCTGATCGATGGCCAGGATATCCGAGACTGCACGCTCGGTTCTCTGCGCCGTCAGATCGGCATCGTCTCGCAAAGCACGGTGCTGTTCGACGAGACGGTCCGCAATAATATTGCCTATGGACGGGCTGGAGCCACGGATGAGGAGATCGTCGAAGCGGCCCAGCAAGCCTATGCCCATGACTTTATTCAACGGCTGCCGGATGGCTACAGCACGATTATCGGAGAAAACGGGGTCAAGTTGTCCGGAGGGGAGCGGCAGCGGCTGGCAATCGCTCGAGCCATTTTGCGCGATCCTCCCATTTTGATTTTGGATGAGGCCACCTCCTCGCTCGACTCGGAATCGGAGCGCATCGTGCAGTTGGCGATGGCCAACTTGATGCAACATCGGACCACCCTGGTCATTGCCCATCGTCTCTCGACCGTGCAGAATGCGGATCGGATTGCGGTGTTGGCCCGTGGCCGCATTGTCGAGACCGGCTCTCACGCGGACTTGCTCCAGCGCGGCGGGCAGTACCAGCGCCTGCACGCGATGCAATTTCAGGATGTGGCGGGCTGAGAAAGCGAGCGGTGTAAGCTGATGCGCAAACGTCTTCTCACCTGGATCAAGCTGGCCCTGATTCCGCCTGTCGGGGCCTGGCTGATCCGCTTTCTTGGACGGACCGTCAGGATCAGGACGGAAGGGGCCGAGGCCGTGGACCAGCTCTATCGGCAGGGCGAGAGGGCGATCATCGCGTTCTGGCACGGGCGGCTGCTCATGATCCCTCTGTCCTATCGGGGGAGTCAGGCGCATGTTCTCATCAGCCGGCATGGGGACGGCGAGTTGATCCATCGGATCGTGGCCCGGTTCGGGTTCCAGGCTGTGCGAGGGTCCACCACCAGGGGCGGGGCACTGGCCCTCAGGCAACTCATCCGGCTGGGGCGGTCGGGTGTCGATTTGATGGTCACGCCGGACGGGCCCAAGGGGCCCAGACAAGTGGTTCAAATCGGTGTCATCCAACTGGCCAAGGCGACGGGGCTTCCCATCCTGCCGCTGACATTCAGCTGCTCAAAAAAAAAGTCTTTTCGAGCTGGGATCGCTTCATGGTCCCCTATCCGGCCAGCCGAGGATTGTTCCGTTGGGGGGCGCCCATCAGGGTCTCCTCCGATGCGACGGCGCCGGAAATGGAGGGTAAACGGCTCGAACTGGAGGCGGCCCTCAACCGGCTCACCGCACAGGCTGATGAAGAGGTGATGCGTGAGCAATGATGAGTTGTGAGTGAAGCAGGGGTGCTCCCGGTCCCCTAAGACTCATCACCCATCACCCATGACCTTGAAGATGTGGTACCTCGCCTACAATGTTCTCTTGTTTCTGGCCTCTCCCGTCATTCTCCTGATCCTGCTGGCCAAAAAACGGTGCCGGAAGGGGCTGCGTCAGCGCTTGGGGTGGTTGCCGGATGGATTTCTGCCCAAGGGACGAAACGGGCAGGCCGTCTTCTGGGTCCATGCGGTGTCTCTCGGCGAAGCGGTGGCGGCAGTGCCGTTGGTGCAGGAACTGCATCGACGATACCCGACGCATCGCCTCGTGGTTTCGACGGTGACCGAGACCGGCCGGGAGGCTGTCGAACAACGGTTGGCCGGTGTCGCGGACCATTGCTACGCGCCGCTGGATTTTCCCTGGGTGGCGGCGAAGGTGGTGGCGAAGATACACCCGCAGGCGTTTTTCTTTGTGGAGACCGAACTGTGGCCCAATCTTCTTCGAACGCTGGCGCAACGAGACGTGCCGACCATGTTGGTCAACGGCAGGCTGTCGTCGCGCTCCTTCGGTCGGTACCGACTGGTCCGTCCCTTCATGGCCCAGGTCCTGAACCCTCTGGCCGCTTGTTTGATGCAGTCTGAGCGGGATGCCGAACGGATCGTGGCCCTTGGGGCTTCCCCATCCCGCGTCTATCGGACGGGGAATATCAAGTTCGACCAGCCTCGGTCGGATGAACCAGGAAGGAACGCAGGGCTGTCGAGAGAGTTGCTCGGCTTGGCCGGTGATGAGGAAGTGATCGTGGCTGGGAGCACTCATCCGGGCGAAGAGGAACAGATCCTGTCCTGTTATGAAAGCCTCAGACGGGACTGGCCTTGCTTGGTGCTCTTGCTTGCCCCCAGACATATTGAACGGGCTGGCGAGGTTGAAGCGGCCGTGCGGCAGAGAGGATTGGCGGCGATCAGGCGGAGCGAGCTGGGAGGCGGCTTGGCTGCCGGAGCGATGCAAGCCGGACCGCGTGTATTAATTCTGGACACGAGGGGAGAATTGGCATCGGTCTACCGCCATGCGGTCCTTTCCTATGTCGGAGGCACCTTGGTCCCGGTCGGCGGGCATAACCTATTGGAGCCGGCTCAGTGGGGCAAACCGGTTTTCTTTGGGCCCTACACGGACCACTGCGCAGAAGTGGCCGGGCTTCTCCGCCAGGCAGCCGGTGGCGTGCAAGTCCGGGACGGGGCTGATTTGGCGGTTCAGATGGCGCGCCTCTTAAAGGATAGAACGGCCCTTGAGGCCGTGGGCAAGGCTGCCTCACAAGTCGTGGAAGAAAATCGTGGGGCGCTGGGGCGGAGCCTCGATGTGATCGGCTTAGTCCTGGATGCCAGGCTCCGTGCCGGCCGGCCGCTCGCCCATGCCGTGCCAGATGCAGAATGATGGGCAAGGGATGCGGAAAACAGCAGGGGGGATTCAGCGGTGCTCAGTCATCCTGTTGCCTGGGCCATGCCCTCTGCCTGCGACTGATATTGCGTCCCCTGGCGGCTGTCTATGGTCTGGCCGTTCGGGTCCGCACGGTCTTGTACGAGAAAGGTTGGCTGGCTCGACGGAAGCTTCCTTGCCGGGTTATCAGTGTGGGCAATCTGACGGTCGGCGGAACGGGCAAGACGCCGATGGTGATCTGGATTACGGAGCGGCTGCTGGCTCAGGGGCTTCGCGTCGCCGTTCTCAGTCGAGGCTATCGACGGCAGAGCCGCGAGCCGTTTCTGCTGGTATCGGATGGCCGGACGGTTCTTGCCGGGATCTCCGATGCCGGCGATGAGCCCCATTTGATTGCGCGGCGTTGTCCCTCGGCTGTCGTGGCGGTGGGGGCGGATCGGTATCGGTTGGGCCGATGGGTCTTGGAGCGATTCCCAATCGACTGTCTGGTGTTGGATGACGGTTTTCAACACG
>VGXD01000147.1 GCA_016873525.1 Nitrospira sp.
ACGATCGCCTGCTCGACAAGGAAACGCCGTCCGCTGCCGGAGATACGCACCCCGCGATAATCGTCGATGAAGCCCTTTACCTCAGCCTGGGCCAGCATCCGCTCCCGTTCCGACCGGTTTGCCGGCTCGGCGGTCAGGCGGGAGGGGGTCGTCGTGAACGGCCCCCAATCCAACTCCCACAGATCCAGCGCAACCCGGTTGCCGTAATTTAAAATGGGGTCCGCCTCGGCGCCGTGCGACACCACGACAAAGGGGGAAGCAAAGAGGGCGGCAGCCTGGTCCTCAGGAGTGCCGGTCCTGGGAATCAGATCGCGACCGGTCCAGCGGCAAAAGCTGTCCAGCAGGAACTGGAGCCATTGAACTGTCGCTGGTTCTCTCCAGGGCTCGAAACTGGTCATGCTTGGTTTCAGCGCTGATGGCTCACGGCTGATTGCCGGCGGCAAGGCCGCCGCTCACGCGGCGGTCGTCCAGCACCAGCCGGTCGGCTTGGAATGGTAGCACAGATTGGGGAAGACGGAGAGTGCGGCTCGGTCAGGCTGCCTCGCGGGAAGATCGCTTACGGGGGATCCATCGATCGGAGACGATGTAACAGGCGCAGAAGGTCATGTGCCGGTCGTCGGCCTTCACCAGCACCGTGGCCTCACCGCAGCAGGGGCAGGGCTCGCCCTTGGGCCCGCGTTGAATGGTCCACCGAGGGATCATGATCCGATCCAGGCTGATACCTTGTGCCGCCATGCTCGCTTTATCGGCACCTTCCCGCGCAGACTTGAAACGATCTTCGGACGGTATCCTCCCGTCGTTTGTTCCTAGTGCAGATTGGGCTGCAAGCTTGCTATAATGTCGTTCCGTTCAAGCCGGCCGAAGAGCGGCAGGCCAGGACGGAGCAGCCAAGGAGTCGAAGCATGTCGGCCAAGACGATGTTGGACAAGATCTGGGAGGCGCACGTCGTGCGAACGGAAGCGGACGGCACGACGCTCCTCTATATCGACCGCCACCTCCTGCATGAAGTAACTTCCCCGCAGGCCTTCGAAGGGCTGAAGCTGGCAGGGCGCCGGCCCAGGCGGCCCGGCGCAGCCTTGGCCGTGCCGGACCATAACGTGCCCACCACCGACCGGCGGTTGGGCATCGCGGACCAGGTCAGCGCCAAGCAGATCGCCACGCTGGAAGAAAACTGCGCCGAAAACGGGATCACCTTCTTCGGCATGAACGACCGGCGCCAGGGCATCGTGCACGTGATCGGGCCGGAACAGGGCTTCACGCTGCCGGGCATGACCATCGTCTGCGGCGATTCGCACACCGCAACCCACGGGGCCTTCGGCGCCCTGGCCTTCGGGATCGGCACCAGCGAAGTGGAACACGTGCTGGCCACCCAGTGCCTCTTGCAGAACCGGCCGAAAACGATGGTGATCCGCGTGGAGGGCCCGCTCTCCGAGCGCTGCTCGGCCAAGGACATCATCCTGGCCATCATCGGGAAGATCGGCACGGCGGGCGGCACGGGCTACGTGATCGAATATGCCGGCTCCGCCATCCGCGCCCTCTCGATGGAAGGCCGCATGACGCTCTGCAACATGTCCATCGAAGCCGGGGCCCGCGCCGGCATGGTCGCGCCGGACGAGAAGACTTTTGCCTATGTCCAGGATCGTCCCCTGGCCCCCAAGGGGACTCTCTTCGAGCAGGCGGTCAAGGCCTGGAAACAACTGCCCAGCGACGCCGGCGCCACATTCGACAAAGTGGTGGAGTTACGCGCCGAGACCATCGCCCCGCAAGTGACCTGGGGCACAAGCCCCGGCATGGTCGTCGGGGTGGACGGCAAGGTGCCGGACCCGAAGGACATGCCGGACGACAAATCGCGCCAGGCGACGGAGCGGGCGCTGGCCTACATGGCCCTCACCCCGGGGACGCCGATTACCGCGATCGCCGTCAATCGCGTCTTCATCGGCTCCTGTACCAACTCGCGCATCGAGGACCTGCGCCTGGCAGCCCGATTCGCCCAGGGGAAAAAAGTGGCCGCCGGGGTCCAGGCGATGGTCGTCCCCGGCTCCGGCCTGGTCAAAGAACAGGCGGAAGCGGAGGGCCTGGATCAAATCTTTCGCGAGGCGGGGTTCGAATGGCGCGAGGCGGGGTGCAGCATGTGCCTGGCCATGAACGCCGACATGCTGCAGCCGGGCGAGCGCTGCGCCTCCACCAGCAATCGCAACTTCGAAGGGCGGCAGGGGCAAGGCGGCCGCACGCATTTGGTCTCCCCCCCCATGGCCGTGGCCGCGGCGGTGGAAGGCCACTTCGTCGATATCCGGCATTGGGCGTAAGGGCCAAGCGCCAAGGCCGAGTTCGGCAACGCGTTGTTTGCATGGCTTGCGACTTGTCACTTCTCACTTGTCACTTGCGGAGACACTGATGCAACCCTTCACCACACTCACCGGACTCGTGGTCCCGCTGGATCGGGTCAACGTGGACACCGACCAGATCATCCCGAAGCAATACCTGAAAACGATTCATCGCACGGGGCTCAAGGAAGGATTGTTCTTCGACTGGCGCAAGAAAAAAGACGGGACCCCCGATCCGGAGTTTTCCCTGAACCAGCCCCGCTACCAGGGCGCAAGCATTCTCCTCGCCCGCGACAACTTCGGCTGCGGCTCGTCCCGCGAACATGCCCCCTGGGCGCTGTTGGACCAGGGCTTTCGCTGCATCGTCGCGCCCAGCTTCGCCGACATCTTCTACAATAACTGTTTTCAGAACGGCATCCTGCCGGTCATCCTGCACGCGGACGAGGTCCAGGCGCTCTTTCAGGCGGTGGCCGCCCAGGACGGCTACCGGCTCACCGTGGACCTGGCCGCTCAGACGGTCACGACTCCGGACGGAACCGTCTATCGCTTCGAGGTCGATGCCTTCCGCAAGGACTGCCTGCTCCGAGGTCTCGACGCCGTCGGCTTGAGCCTCCAGCACGAAGCCGCCATCACCGCCTACGAAGGCCGGCGCAAGATCGAGGCCCCGTGGCTCTTCCAAGACCGGTAATCGCCGCGTCCGCTCCCTAGCCGCAAGCCGACCATACCACCCCGCAGCATCCCCTCAAGTTCGGGTCTGGTTCGACCGAAAACGTAGCGTACAGAACTGACCTGAGCATGGATCATCGTGTCCAAACACGTCGCACAATCTGAATCGCGGCTGCCGCCGACGCTGGTGGCCGGCGTGGATGTGGCCGAAGCCTTGCGGCTTCTTCACCAATCCGGTTATCCGGACCCCACGCAGTCCGCCGCAGGCGACACGGAGGTCCTCCAACAGGTGGTCAACGCCCTGTGCGACCCGTCCTTGCACGACGGGCTGACGGGCCTCGCCAATGCGCGGATGTTCCGCCTCACCCTCGAGCGGGAGGTGGAACGGGCCACCAGAACCGGGGAACCCTGCACCCTGCTCCTGCTGGACCTTGACCATTTCAAGGCCGTCAACGACACGCACGGACACCTGGCCGGAGACGTGGTCCTGCAAACCGTGGCCAAGCGATTGATGAGTCACTTGCGGCCGATGGATACGGTGGCACGCTACGGAGGCGAGGAGTTTGCCGTGATCCTGCCGAACAGTTACGCAGCCTATGCCATGCAAACCGCCGAACGAATCCGACGCCAGGTGGCCGACGGCGCCATCGACCTCGGCCAGACATCGAGCAGGGGCCAGGCGACAACGATCTGCGTCACCGTCAGTATCGGGATGTCGTCTCTCCAACCCTGGGCTCCACGGAGCGCCGATGCCTTGCTCGCGGCGGCGGATCGCAACCTGTACCAGGCCAAGGCGCAGGGCCGCAACCGCATCTGGGGCGAGGCCCCGCCGACCTCCAGCGTCGGCAAGGCCGAGCGGACGGCCCTGTTCCGGTAATTCGAGAGGATCGATCATGATGGACAACACATCGACGGATGCGCGGATCATCGCCATTACCAGCGGCAAGGGCGGCGTCGGCAAGACCTGCCTTGCCGCCAACCTGGGCTATGCGCTGGTCAAAAAAGGGCGGCGGGTCCTGGTGTTGGACACGGACCTGGGCTTGGCCAATCTGGACATCGTGCTCAACCTGAACCCGACCGCGACCTTGCACGACGTGGTGATCGGCGCCAAGACCCTCCAGGAGGTGATCCTGGAAGGACCGGGCGGCTTGCACATTCTTCCGGCCGGCTCCGGCATGGAGGACTATTCGCGGTTGACGAGCGGCCTGCGCGAGCACCTTCCCGAAGTGCTCGAACGGCTCAGCCGGGAGTACGACTATCTGCTGCTGGACTCCGGCGCCGGCATTTCAGACGTCGTCCTCTACACCGCGTCGCTGGCGCGGGAGGTGCTGATCGTCGCCACGCCGGAACCGACATCGATGGCCGATGCCTACGCGACGATCAAGGTGATGGCCATGCAGCAGGGCCGGACGGCCTTCGCGCTGGTGATGAACCAAGTGGCCAAGGGGCAAGACGGCCAAGCCATCGCAGACCAACTCCAACAGGTCGTCGACCGTTTCATTCGAGACCAGCTCGGCACAACGGTCCTGCTCCACTATCTGGGAGCCGTCCCGGCGGACCCGGCGGTGGAACGGTCCGTCTGCCGCCGACAACTCCTGCTCGCCGGAGCCCCGCATTCGCCGGCCGCGCAAGCGGTGCACACCGTGGCCACGAGCCTGGAAACCTTGGCGCGAACGCAATCCGAACTGAGGTCCCGGCCCACCTGCTTGGCCGCAAGCGGCGCAGGCGGCAAGTAACGGCGGGCCGTCTTCCCTCTCGCAACCCAGCCCCCTTGATGCCGGTTGCGCAGTTCCGAGGGACTTGCGTAGGATACGCAGGATGCTCCCTCAGGAACAGACTCCCAGACAGCGCATCGTGGCATTGATCTCCGGGACGTTGCGTTCGGCCCGGCAACTGGCGGAACTGGTGGGCATTCCGGAACGGCAGGTCGAAGACCACCTGACCCACATCGTCCGGTCGCTCTCCCGCGACCGGGCAAAACGATTTGTCTTGGAACCCTCCGAATGCCGCGACTGCGGCTACGGCTTCCGCAACCGCACCAGACTGACCACGCCCAGCCGCTGTCCACGCTGCCGAAGCGAAGCGATTGCTCCGCCCCGCTACGGGATCGACCTGCGCACCGAACAGCCCTAGCCGTTTGCTTCTTGGGATCAGTCGAGGGGAGCCGCAGAGGTCTCGGAAACAGGGGGCTCAAACCCGGGCAGGTACTTGAAGGAGTCCACGACGTGCCGCACGATGACCGGCTTGCCGGTCTTGGGCGAACGCGCGATCAGCCAGGACTGATGGATCACGGTCTTGATGCGCGTGCTCCGCGGGGCTGAGGCGTCACGGACACTGGCTTCCCATTGCACCACGGATTTGGCTTCCGCCTGGCTGCCCGCCGCCGTCACGTCGATCGAGTTATAGATATGGGCCTCGTCAAAAAACAGCCGCCGGATGTCCCGATGCTCCTCCAGGCCGGCAGAGCCCTTCAAGACCACGTCGCCGAACCGAATTTCAAACCCCTCCTCGGCAACGATCGGAACGAAGGCCGACACGGGCGCATGGTCGTTGTGGAGGCGGCCCCATTCGTGAATCAGCCGTTTGACGTCTTCCTGGGTGATGGGCTGTGACAGGGTCCTCTCAGGGACAGACTCCCTGGCAGGAATCTCGAGCCGAGGACGGCACCGGCGAGGCGACCCGTCCGACTCCGACCCACGACGGCTGGAGCTTCGACCTCGCTGCGCCGGGGCGGAAGGCTG
>VGXD01000148.1 GCA_016873525.1 Nitrospira sp.
GAACCTGTCCTTCCGCATCCCAACTGCGGCCGCTTCCCTCGAACAGCAGCTCCTCCAGAAATCTCACCAGGGGCATGTAGGGACGGATCCAAGGCGCACAGGCAGGGATTGCGAGGCTCCCCGTCGGGTTTCGTTCGGTGCTGGGGGTGGCCCGATAGGCGGGCCGTATGGCCCAGTGTTTGAACCGGGACAGAATGACGAACTCAATCGGGCAAGAGGCTGCGATGCGCGGATGGGCTCGGCGGTCCCGTCCGGTCTGAGGCTGCGCGTCCTGAGGGTCTTGGCCAGGATCGGGGCAAGGAGGGGCAATGGGATGGCATTCGTCGGCCATGGCGCCGTCTCGGCGTTGAGGCAGGATGCCCATGGGCGAAGACGGCGGCTCGACCGCAACCGGTTCCCGGAGGTGATGTGGCAGTGGCCGACCCATACCAATTACTTAGCGGTCGGTTCGACGGGAAACTTGAGCCGAACGGAGCCCGTGCCGGCCTGATGCCATTGCGGCACAGGCCTTGCGGGAAGGCGTCTATTCCGTTTCGGTGGAGGCGGTGCGCAACGACGTCGCCAAGCCGAGTGAGGCGAGGGTGAAAATCAGCCACTTCGACGGATCGAAGTTATACCAGCGAGGGCCGTTCCGGTAATCGCTTTGATAGGTATGGTGGTAGTTGTGGTAGCCCTCTCCGAAGGTGAGCAAGGACACCCACCAGCTGTCCCGGCTGGAATCGGCCGCGCCGTGCGGTTGCTTGCCCCAGAGGTGGCAGATGGAATTGATGCAGAACGTCGAATTGAGCACGAAGAACGTCCGTCCCACACCCGCCAGCAGGAAACAGCCGAGCCCTCCGATCCAGCCGTTATAGAGAAAGCCCACCAGAAAAGGCAGGGCCAGGCCGGACAGGACGATGGGCACGTAGTACCGATATTGCCACATGACGACCGGGTCCCGCTTCAGGCGCACGGCGTATTTGTCGTCCGCATAGGGGTCCGTGAAGAAAATCCAGCCGCAATGGCTCCACCAGAACCCTCGCTGGGCGTTGTAGGGGTCCTCATCCTGATCGCAACGCGCATGGTGGCGGATATGGCTGGAGCCCCACTTGAGCGCCGTGTTTTCAAGGGCCCACCCGCCGGCAATCAACAATCCCGCCTTGACCCAATTCGGGCAGTCGAAGCTGCGATGGGCGATCAGGCGGTGATAGCCGACGGTGATGCCGAGTCCGGTGACCATGTACAGCAGCCCGAACATGGTCCAATCCACCCAGGTGAAGTCGTAGTAATAGGCGAAGACGGGGAGGCCGATCAGCGACCCGGTGGCGATGACGCTGAAGAGAACGGCTGCCCCAACGCTAAAGGGTCTGTGTCGTGGCTGGGTGGAGGATACGGCAGGCGTCATAGGAAGGCCTCCTTGTTGAGGATGAGGATGGGAGGACGGCTCCGGTGAGCCGTCCTCCGCACTGCTCCGCGTCGGACGTTAGAAGCGATCGCGACCACCGCCCCCGCCGCTTCCGCCGCGACCACCGCCGAAGCCGCCCCCACCGGTGCGTGGCTCCTGGGGCTTCGCCTCGTTGACGGTCAACGTGCGGCCGTCCATTTGGGTGCCGTTCAGCGCCGCGATAGCGGCCTTGGCTTCTTCAGCCGTCGCCATTTCCACGAAGCCGAAGCCCCGCGACTGGCCCGTGAACTTGTCCGTGATCACACGAGCGGACTCAACCGCGCCGTGGACTGCGAACAGGTCATTCAACTGCGCCTCGGTCGCCGAATACGGCAACCCACCAACGTAAATCTTCGAACCCATTGGGTTCCTCCTTGTGGAATGATTGATATTGTCTTGAACTCGAGAAAGAAGACGAGAAAGGAAGGAACGGGCCGAAGGCGCGAACACGAGAGGCGACTTGGGTCTGGCTTCCGATCAAATTCCCCGGACAAAACAACATCGGTTACGGGCCTTCCGTTCAACACCTCCATCGCGGGCCCACGCGATAGAGTGTCAACACCGTATCACAGGATCCACCGAAACGCAAATCGGTGGGAGATTGTTTTACCGGGGGGCTCCCCGATGGTTCCGGCGGGGGGTCTCGGCGGAGCGGTCCGAGGCGGCGTTGCCGGTGCCAGCCAAAACCTGCCGGGAGCGCACCCCTTGTCCCAACGAACGGCCTGCCAGCAGCGTGACTTGCCGACGGATCTCATCGATGGGGACGATCGACTGACCCTTGGCCGGCGTCTCCAGTCCCAACTGCTCCCAATTGATCTTTTGCTTCGGGTTGCCGCGCTTTGCTTTGAGTGCTTGCTTACTGCCGGGCCAAGCCATAGATGCCTCCTTCAGGGAGTCTCGTCATGATCTTGCTGAGTCCGGACGAACGTGCCGGCGCCGGTTGCGCCTGATGCCGGATCAAAGGATTCGTCGTCGCCGTCCTTTGCGCGGTCCGACTCTTATTCTTAGGCACGCGGGCTTCCGTTCTGCCGACGTTCCGGGCGGCCCCCTCGGTTTTCAGGCTCCACGGGCATGTTCGGCCCGGTCCAGATGAGGTACGGCGGCGCCTTGATGCCGCTGGCGTTCTCCGGATACTGGCGTTCGGCGTAGCGGAAGGCGATGTCCTGCGCCTCGCGGCAGGTGGGGGCTTCAAGATGGTCTGAGACGACGCGCAGGTCCAGCTTCTCTTTCTTGCAGGGAACGGAGAGATAGAGTTCGCAGGTGAAGCTGCCGGTCCCGGAGTATTGCGTGCTGACCAGCAACTGAGAGCCGTCGGTAAACGTGACCATCGGCTCGACATTCATCTTGCCCATTCGTCGTCATTCCTCACTTGCCGGACGCCGTCGGCGTCTTGCGGGGCGTCTCATCGATGTCTGCCCGCTGCGCAGGCAGCTCGCCGTCGGTGCAATCGCGGAGGGAACGGACGCAGAGGGGGCCACTTCGGTTCCGCCTGCGATAGGGAGCGGAACCGCGAACTCGATCGTAGGAGCAGCGTGTGCCAGGGAATCGATCGCGCAGGGATCAAGGAACAGGATGGAGGCGCGAGGGATGGGATAGTCACCGTCGCTCGTTATGGTGGTGCAGTGTAGCACAGCCTCTGGCGGAGTAGATACCCTTCCCGGAAGTAAAGTTTCAACACAGTCCTGCTCCGGTCGAGATGGCTCACGGGGCGAATCGCACATAACGCGTTGAACGGGAAGGTAAAGATGGCGGCATGCGAAGCGGCGCGCTAAAAATTCAAGACCGTCTGCACGTAGACGTAGTTGGCGTTCCTATCGGTGGGAGTGCCTGGCGCGCCGGCGGCCAGCAAGTTCGACGTGTAGTCCCCTTTGACCAGGTAACACCAGCCGGACTCCAACGACAGGTTCGACGAGAGGTACCACCGGCCCCTCGCGTCGAAAAAATGGCCGAGAAAGTTTCCGGCCCTGCCGGTCGAGTCTTGTAACCCCGTATTCACCCATTGGTCGCGCGATTGGGCCAGCCAGAAAATCCGATGCTGGAACGACACCCGCATCACGTCCGTGGGCTGCAGGGTCAGCTTCCAGGCCGGGGAGCTGATGTTGGACCGGGAAAAGGGCTCGAAGATTCCCGCCGGGGTGAATTCGAAATTGGTCGGGCCGAAGAGCGTATCGAAGCGCCCGTTTGTGTTGCCGTTCGGATCGCGCGTGCCGCTGACGTAGTCATAGCGAAGGAGCAGGTTGGGACGCCAGGGCAGGTCGAAGGTGTAGCCGATCTGGAGATGCTGCAAGTGGGCGAGGGTGGAATGCGCGGGGCTGTTTGGCGTCACCGCCGACTTTCCCACCTGCCAGATGGTTTCTGCCTCGTAGTCCCATTCGCCCTTCGCCGGTTCCTTGTACATCCTGAAGCCCGGCGTGCTCAGCGACCGCTTGAGCCCCGGCACCGAGCCGGAGCGGGTGTCGTCTTCGATGACATAGACGTAGAGATCGGTGTGGGCCCAGGTCACCGCCCGCTGGGCCAGGAAGACCCCCCAGAAGAGGGACTTCGCGTCGGCATCGGGCTTGACGGTCAGCCGTTGCACCGGCGCGACCGCAAAGGTCCGGACCTGCCAGGTCTTGTCGTTCCCGATGCTCCAGTGCACGCCGTCGAATGCGTTGACGGTGTTGCGGAACAGATTGCGGCCGATCAGCCGGCGCGACCCGAAATCGAAGGTCTGCCGCCCGATCGTCAATTCCGTGGACAAGCCGAGTCCGAGAAAATTGTCGCTCCCCAAGCCGCCATAGAGTTGCAGGAGGTCCGTCTGGTCCACAAAGGAGTTGGTGCCGACGAAAGAGTCGGAGGAGCCGACGGTGCGCGCATCGATGCCTTCCACAAAGAATCGGAACATGTCGTAGCGAAGGCCGAAGGTCGGCAGGGTTTGCAGGGCCACGAGGTGCTCGCCGCTCGTTTGTCCCTTTTGATAGGGCTGATTGAGGGTTTCATAGCGCGTTCGTTGATGGAGTCCCAGGTGCAGCCAGTCCGGCACGCGCAGAATGTTGTCCAGGTGGTAGCGGCTTTTCTTCAAAACGACGACCGAGTCATCCGGCCAATGGTGTGGCTGCTTTTCTTGGGTGCCTTCGTCGTACTTGGTGCGGCTTCGATGAAAATGGGGCAGCGCCAGGCTCTCCTCATCGGGCGCCGAGGGGCCGTTCCGGGACGAAGAGGCGGAGGCCGCAGTTTCCGCCTCGCGGGGCCTGTCTGTCGGGCGGTTCGGGTCGTCGGGAGAGGCGAAGGCCGCCGGCCCCATCAGGAGGACCGTGAGCGACCAGAGGAGGCCGAGGCGGACCGAGCGACCGGACATCAGTCTTTGCCGTGAGCGCATCAGAAGATTAGAGGCGGACCGGACAGAAAGCTCTCACTCAATCGACTCCCGCCCGCAGTGTGGGCATTTCCCTTTGTGAAATCAAGACACGGTCTTCTTTCAAACAAAAGCGGCCTCTTTCCCGGATGCCTTGTTCTGTGGGGTGGCGGCCAGCATGGTGGCCCAGCGAAGCTGAGCTTCGCCACGCTCGCAAAGAAGCGGCTGAGGGAGAGGCAGGGTGAGCTTGCGGCACAGCGTGACTTTTCGATCGGAATTCAGGTAGCTTTGACCCAGGCTCGATCCGGCCAGGGGCCGACAGCGTGGAGTTTGGGGGCACGAAAGACGCGGGCTCGCTAGGGGCCCATGACGGGAGGCGCACCATGAAAGGACGGTTCAAGATAAAGGCCATCATTTTCTGGGCACTGAGTTGTATGTTCGTGAGCACGGCTCAGGCCGCCGTGGACCGCGAGAAGTTGCTCGGCGATCCGGGCGTCTACGGGACCTTCGCGGTCTTCAGCGTGGATGCAGATTGGTGGAAGCTGGACAGGGCGGCGCGAGGCGCCGCCGGCGAGGAAATGCACGGCGTGTTCCAAAAACACGCCGACAGAGTCGCGGCGGACACGTATCTCCTACGGGGGCTCTCGGATCGAGCGGACTTCATGGTGCGGATCCATTCGAGGGAGCTGTCGGACAGCCAGAATTTTCTGGTGGACCTGATGGGCACCGCCCTCGGCAAGCACCTGAAGAACACCGTCACGTTCAACGGGATCACCAAACCACTCAACTACGTGCCCGCCTTCCCGGACGACCTGAAGGCCGCGCTCAAAACGCCGTTGGCTCCGGAGCCGAAGCCTTATGCGATCGTGATTCCGATCCGCAAAAACTCCGAGTGTGACCTAGCCGGGCTGATTTGGTCCAGATTCA
>VGXD01000149.1 GCA_016873525.1 Nitrospira sp.
GGCCTATAGGACGGCGCTCCCGCCATTCTCCCTACCCCACTTGCCAACTGTCACACGATTCCTGTATTCTGTCCGACAGAAGGGAACACTCATGGCGCACGTACAAGTCTCCGTCCGACTCGATCCGGTTCAGTTGAAACGAGCCCGCAAGGCATTGGCTGCAAAGTCCGTCAGCGAGACCCTGCAGAAAGCGCTGAACTTGGTCACCGAAAAAGCGGCTCACGACCAAGTCATTCGACGCTATAGCGGAGTCGGAACGGCTGATGCCTTTGCCAAAGACTAAGTTCGCAGTGCTCGATACGTCCGTCTATATCGAAAATTTCCGGACCGGACGTTTTGCCCTCCGTATCCTCCAGTCCAGATGGATTCCTCGCTGTTCATCAGTCGTGCTGCATGAACTGCTCAGGGGAGCCCGAACCAATCTGGAGCACCGCTTCGTGCGGGATCTGCAACGTCGGTGTCAGGTCCTCACGCCCACCGAAAACCAGTGGCTCCATGCCGCAGAAGTGTTGGCGCTGATCCGGAAAGGCGAGCATTGCGATCCCCGGAAGATTCGGGAACTTCTCCCGGATGTTCTGATTGCGTTGACAGCCAGGAGCCTTGGAGCCACGCTCATTACCTGTAACGAATCAGACTTCCGAGTCATCCGCCGGCAGGTGGCCTTTCATATTGAATACTGGCGGTAACGCCCTCTGCTTCGGACCTGCGACTGATTCGCAGCTCGGGAGCCGATCCGCGGTCAGATCGTAGTTCCCGTGGGGAATACGACATGCTTGGGTCCTCCTCTAGCCCGGAGGCTTGTCCCGCTCCGAGCTTTCCGCTACACTCACCCTCGTGTTTTGAAGTTGCTTGGAGGCTGGCGTAGCTCAATCGGCAGAGCAGCGGTTTTGTAAACCGCCGGTTGGAGGTTCGATTCCTCTCGCCAGCTCCATCACTTCCGCTGACGTTTCAACCGGTTGGCGGTTTACAGAACGACTGCTCTCGCCCCTCAACTCTGCCAGTGTAACCGCAAGTGTAGCCGTTTCACGCTCGAAGTACGTCGAGAGAGACCGAGCGGTCTCCGCGCCGGCTTACGCCTTCCCGTCCCATCCCCGTTCCTGCCACCGTTCCAATAACCGGATGCGGCTTTTGAGCTGATCGACCGTGGCCCGGTCGATTTGGCTGCCCGTCTGTCGCTTCAGTTCGGCATTGATCCGCATGTGTGTCACGCCTGCCTTGCGGGCCACGATGCCCACCAACCGCTGGTGCTTCTGCCTGAGTTGAGTCTTATGCTCATGTCGTGAAGGGGCCGCCTCCCCGGCCGTCTCCCCCTGCCCCTCCGGTTCCTCCGCGCTGATGAGGGTGTCGGCCCTGGCCACCCCTTTCAAGGGGACATAGCCGCTGACCGACGAACGGGGAGCCTGCACGTCGAACAGCGTGCGCTGCGGTGCGGCGGCCTCCTCCTCGATCACATGGTCCCGCTCCATCGTGATCTGTTGGGCATATTCCACGAGGGTCGGGTCCTTGGGCAGATACAGCCAGGCCCGCTGGGGCCTCGGCAGCCCCGCCTGTATCCGGACGAACCGCCCCACGACTTGCCGGAAGTAGATTTCGGTCAAGACGTTCGTGGCATAGACCCCGACTCGAAGACGGGGCATATCCACCCCCTCGCTCACCATGTTGACCGCCACCAGCCATCGGGCGCCGCTCTCCCCAAAGGCCTTGATGATCCGAGAGGCCGCCGGATCATCGGAAACGGCGACCGCCGCCTTCTCGCCCGTGATTGCCCGCACCAGGTCGGCCACCGCCCGCGCATGCTCCTGATTCATCGCCACGATCAATCCGCCGGCATCGCGCTGCTCCTCCTTGCGCAGCCGGGTCAGCGTCCCGTGGGCCGCCTGAATGACCTCGCCCAGCCAATCGGCCTGGAGCAGCGCCGTTTTCAGTCGTTCCCGCTTGAGTTCACCCGTCAAGCCCTCGTCGAACGTGTGGGAGTGCCGGCCGCGATCCGACAGCCAGGTGAGTTCCCCCTCATAGCTTGGAAACAGAATCGGCCGACAGACGCCGTCTCGGATGGCTTCCCGATAGCCGTAGGAAAAATCCGCCAGGCTCTGCCCGTCTTGATACCGGACAAAGGGGATCGGCGCGTTGTCGCTGCGAAAGGGGGTCCCCGAGAGCGCGAGCCGGAAGACAACCTGGCCGAAGGCCTCACGAAGCGCCATCCCCCATTCTTTACCGTCCCCGGCGTGGTGGATCTCGTCGAAAATGATCAGAGTCCGGCGCCGTCGGCAGCCCTCCGCAAAGACGCCGGGAGCGAGGCACACTTGTTGGTACGTCACGACCGCCCCTTGATAGTCCGAAGCCTCCTGGCGCTGGTCGTTGGTCAGGCCGGGGTCCAGGTGGATTCCGACATGGCCGGCCGCGAGGGCCCACTGTGTGCGGAGGTGATTCGTCGGACAGACCACCACAATCCGATCGGCGGCCCGATCGCTCAAAAACCGATGGGCAATCTTGAGGGCAAACTGGGTCTTCCCTGCCGCAGGGGTCGCCATCGCCAGGAAGTCGAGGGTCGGATGCAGCCACACCGCCTGTTCCGCGCGAGCCTGCCAATCACGGAGCTTGGCGGTCCAGGGTTGTATGCGGCCTTTGGTGAGACCGGCACGGTCCAGAGTCACGTGTCACTGCCCTTCAATGGGTGCCGGAATGAATTGGTATTTGGAGAAATGGCCCCGGTGTGGCGCCGCAGGTCGGCGGGCAGCCCGTTGAGAATCTCGATGCCAACCCGGCGCTCAGAGGCTTGCTTTCAACGCTGCTTCGAGCCGCGCTCTGAGCGCTCCCAGCTCTTTCGACTTAAAACTCCCTTTGGTGCTTTGCAAAACTTCCACGGCGTCGCGCAGCGCCTCTTCGTAGGCCTTCCGCCGGTTGCAGAGCAGCATGAGGCAGAGATCGGGCGCATCGGCCGGTTGCTTGTGGATGACGTAGAGAGTGTCTTGCAAGCTCTGGAGAAGCTGCCGCAACAGCGTCGTCGTCGGGGCCAGCAATTCCTGGGCTCGCGGACGATCCCCGGTTCGCTGCGGCATGTCCGTCCTCAGGGCGTTTTCAAGACTCTGCAAGGCCGTCAGCCACCGTTCCGTATCGTTTCCCGCCTTGCGCAGCACTCGCAGCAGCCGCCCCTTGCCGATTGTGCGAGAGACGCTGCTGGAGAGGGCCGCGATATCCACCGGTTTCACCAGGTAATCGACGACCCAGTGGCGCACGGCTTCGACGGCGGTCTGCACGGTGGGCTGGCCCGTGAGCACGATCACCGGCACGGTCACTCCGCGCGACTGCAAGTCGTTCAGAAACACCAGCGAGTCGTTGTCCGACATGCGAATGTCCGTGATGAACAGATCGTAGTGTCGCGTGGTCAGAGCCCTCACGGCCGCTTGGACGGAGTCCACGCCGTCGGAGGTATACCCTTCGGTGCGCAGTAATTCGGCGATCACCTCGCGCTGCTCCTCCTCGTCATCGGCGATCAAAACGTGTCCCCAGTCCTGCGACGCCGGACCCACGTGGGTATCGGCATCCTGTGCGGCCGGCTGATTGTCGGAACCCCTCTCGTCAGCTCTCATGTCCACGCTCCTGCATTCGATCGGCCATGGGAGAGGCCGGCTCAAGACATTGCCCGTCTTTCGCAAGGGGCAGGGAGAAATAAAAGGCGGCGCCGCGATCGACGGCCCCCTCCGCCCAGATGCGTCCGCCGTGGCGGTGGAGAATGCGCCGGACGGTCGCCAGACCGATCCCCGTCCCTTCAAATTGGCGCTTGCTGTGTAACCGGTGAAAGGCTTCGAAGAGGTGGTCGGCGTGCTGCATGTCGAACCCGGCACCGTTGTCCTTGACGACGAACACGGCCTCACGATCGTCGCAAGAGGCCACGTCAACGTCGATGGTGGCGTGGGGGCGGTAGCGCGTGTACTTGACGGCATTGGCGATCAGGTTGGCAACCACCTGCCGCAGCAGGGAGAGGTCTCCTTGGACGAGGGGCAGCTCGGCGATGCGCCAGGCGATTTCCCGGCCCTGGCATTCGAGATGAAGATCCTCGATGACGCCGGCGACGACTTGGTTGACGTCTATCGGGACGAGCCGCAAATCATCATGGCCGGACTTGGCAAACGCCAGGAGGTCCGTAATGAGCTGCTCCATGCGGCGGGCCGCCTCGGCGAGTTTTTCCAGGTGCTGGGCGACTTTCTCATCCGCCGGCGAGCCCAGGCGCCGTTTGAGCAGCTCCAGATACCCAAAGAGCCCCTGCAACGGCCCCCGCAGGTCGTGCGATACGCTGTAGGAAAAGGCTTCCAGCTCCGTATTGGCATCGACAAGCTGCTGGGTTCGACCGACGAGATGCTCGTTCAGATCCTTGAGCGCCTCCTCGCCCCGTTTCCTGCTCACGCCCAACGCGACGGTCTTGGCCGCAGTCTCCAGGGCGGCCAGCTCGACGCTCGTCAGCGGCCGGCGAGCGAACATCATCACCACGCCTTGCGTCTCTTCGCCGGCAACGAGCGGGTATCCCGCAAAAGAACGGAGGCCGTTCGACCGCATCCAGTCTTTGTTGGGGAGACGGTCGTCGCCGAACACGTCGTTGGTGTGCATGGCGCCGCTCCCTTGAGCGATCCGCCCGATCTTCAACGCGCCGAGCGGCACGCGGCGATATTCCCCGTTCAGATCGTGCGAAAGGCCGGTGCTGGCTTGCAGGTGCAGGCAGCGCTCCCGGTTGGAGCAATGCGCGGCTTTGACGCAGTCGTGGCAGAGGTCGCCGGGTCCGATCAGCCAGATGCGCGCAAAGGCGGCGTGGAGATGCTGCGCCAGCGCTTCCGTGCAGGCCTGCAACATGGCCGGCAGCGTTGTATTGCGGACCAACGCGCCGTTCACGTCGGCAGTCAGCATCGACAAGCGCGTTTGTTCTTGCAGTGACGCCTCGGCCTGCTTGCGCTCGGTGATGTCCGTTTCCGAGCCGGCCATGCGCACCGGCGTTCCCGTCTCATCCCGCAGGACCAGGCCTCGGTCGGACACCCACATCCAGGACCCGTCTTTGCGCCGGACCCGATATTCCTCCGCAATGATGGGCGTTTCCCCCGCAAAGTGGGCCGCAACGCGCTGCATGACCCGGTCGAGGTCGTCGGGATGGATGTGCTGTTTCCATTCATCGAGGCTGTCCGTGACTTCGTGCTCCGCTCGGCCCCGCATTGCCTTCCAGCGCGAAGAATAAAAGACGGTGCCCGCCGGAATGTCCCAATCCCAAATTCCATCGTTGCTTCCCAGGCACGCCAGCTCCCATCGCTCTTCGCTGACACGCAAGTCTTCTTCGGCGCGTTTGCGTTCGGTGATATCCTCCGAAATGCCCACCAGGTACAGAGGGCTGCCGTGGTCGTCGGAAATGGAAATCTTTTTCGTGTGCAGGTATCTGAGGCCCAGCCGGGTCTGAATCGGCTCATCGGGAATATCGAGCAGGCGGCCGCTCGCCAGAGTCTCGCGGTCCTTGGCGGTAAAGAAGTCGGCTTCGGCTTGCGGGAAAAAGTCATAATCGTTCTTGCCGATCAGGGTCTCGCGGGAATGGCCCAACAGGTCCTCTCCGGCTTTATTGATGCGCACGAACCGGAGGTCCGTGGCATCTTTGACAAAGACCATATTGGGAAG
>VGXD01000150.1 GCA_016873525.1 Nitrospira sp.
GCTGCGTTCGTCGTCAACGATCAGGATTTTTTCCACGATTCCCGACTCCATGGTTCCCGGCTCTCATGCCACAGCCGTGGGCCTGCCGCCGCCGCCACCGGCAAGCAGACCACAAAACGTGACCCTCTCCCCTCCTGACTGTCCACGCGAATCCATCCGCCATGAAGATCCACGATGCGGTGCACGGCGGCCAGGCCGAGGCCGGACCCGCCTTTCTTGGTCGTAAAGAAGGGGAGGAAAATCTTGTCCAAGACGTCCTGTTTGATGCCCTCCCCCGTATCCTGAAACGCGACCTCGATCACATCGCCGCTTTGGGTGCCCGCTCCCACCCGGCGGCGGCCGGTGGCAATGGTCAGGGCTCCGCCGGACGGCATCGCCTGGAACGCATTGACCGCCAGGTTCCAGAACACTTGCTTGATCTGATCCGGGTCCGCCTGGGCCAAGAGAGGGCCGGCGGCCGGCCGCGCGGCAACCGCCAACTGTTCCCGCGATTGCGCCTCGTGCCGGATCAGGTCCAGCGTCTCCGCAAGGACCGCATTGAGATCGCACTCCTTCAAATTCAGCGCCGGCGGGCGCGCATAGAGCAGGAACTCCGTAATGATCGCGTCCAGCCGTTCGGTTTCCCTGACGGCAATTTCCATCAGCCGCGCATTCGTGTCGTCCGCGGACAGATCTTTCCGCAACATCTGCATCGCCCCCCCCAGGGCCGCCAGGGGGTTGCGGATCTCGTGCGCCATGCCGGCCGACATCTCGCCGAGCGTGGCAAGCCATTCCCGGCGACGCATCGCTTCTTCCATGTCCCGGATCTGCGTCAGATCCTTGAACACCCCGACCAGACCGGTCTGCTCGCCCTCTTCGGTGAGGGGGGCGACGGTCACGCCGAGTACGAGACGGCTGCCGTCGGCCAGCCGCCCCTCGGCCTCGAACCGATGCGGCCCCGTGATCGTCGCCGGATCCTGTCGAAACAGGTCGCCCTGTTGCCAGCCGAACACATCCCCCCAGGGCCGGTCAACAACCGCCTCCAGGGACAAGCCGGTGACGTCCTGCGCCGCCCGGTTGAAGGACGTCATCCGCCCCTCCCGGTCGGTGGTGAACAGCCCGCTGCTGATGCTCTGCACGACGTTCTCGTGGAACGCCTGCAAGCGATGCAGCCCCCGCTCCTTTTCGATCAGCGACTGGCCCGTTCGCCTCAACTGTTCCGCCAGCGCGCCGCTGAGGAGCCCGACCGCCATCAGGGCCAATCCGTGCAGCCCGAACGTCTGCAGCACTTCCGCCAGCGGCAGCCGGGCGGGCGAAGGCCAGCCCCTCGACACCAAGAGGCCGGACCACTGGATGCCGGTGACCAACCCGAAGAGCAGGACGGCGCTCACCGCCGTGGCCAGCCCGCCGCGCCGCCTCACGATCAAGCTGGCCAGGGCGACCGTCACCACATAAAACACCGAGAAGGGGCTCTCGACCCCGCCGGTCTCGCCCACCAGGGCGGTTTCAAGCAAGAGGTCCGCGCCGATCTGGACACTGGCGCACCGGATCAAAGCCAAGGGGCTGGTCAGCGAGCGCAACACCAGCGCATAGGCGATCGTGATTGCGTAGGTCAAGACGATCAGCGCGTAGAAAAAGACGACGAGTTCGCCCTTGGCAATCTGGAACGCCAGCGAGAGGCCCAGCAAGAGCGTGACCACCGCCACGCGGAGGCTCATCAACCAGTGCAGCTTGTGCTTCAAGTCGTCCATCATGTTTCGCGGTCAGCGCTCAGCCATCGGCGCTCAGCTTGGGCATGAGAAGAGAAGACTGAAAACGAGTCCTATGGGCTGCGCGCTGAGAGCCGATGGCTGACTGCTCCCCATCACCCCACCGCCGAGGCCATCTTGAAGATCGGCAGATACATCGCCACCACGATGAATCCGATCACGATGCCCAGGAACACCATCATCATGGGCTCCAGCAAGGCGGTCAGCGAGGCGACGGCCGCATCCACTTCGTCATCGTAAAAGTCGGCGATTTTGGCCAGCATGGCGTCCAGCGCGCCGGTCGCTTCCCCGACGGAGATCATGTGGGTGACCATCTTCGGAAACACATCGCTCTTCGACAGCGGGTCGGCCACCGTCTTGCCTTCGCTGATGCTCTGCCGCGCGCCCAGGATGACTTCCTCCACCACCTTGTTGCCGGACGTCCTGGCCGTGATCATGAGCCCGTCCAGAATCGGCACGCCGCTGCTGATCAGGGACCCCAGCGTCCGGGTAAACTTCGCAACCGAGGCCTTGCGGATCAAATCCCCCGCCACCGGCAGCTTCAGGAAGAGGCGGTCCACGGTCAACCGCCCAGCGGCAGTCGCATAGTACCGTTTGAGCGCCACCCCGGCTCCAATCGCCGCCAGCATGAGGTAGACGATGGAGGCCTGCATGAAATTGCTGGCATCGATCACCAGTTGGGTCGGAGCGGGCAGGCCCATCTTCCCCCCGGACATCTCCTCGAACATCTTGGCGAAGATCGGAATGACCCAGACCATCAACACCGCAACGACGACCACCGCCACGCCCAGAATGGAGGCCGGGTAGACCATCGCCGATTTGATCTTGCTCTTGAGCTTCATGGCCTTTTCGATGTGCGCCGCCAGCCGGATCAGAATCGTGTCCAAGAGGCCGCCGACTTCGCCGGCCTGGACCATATTGACGTAGAGGTCGTCGAAGGTTTGCGGGTGCTTGCTCAGCGCAGCGGACAAGGTCGAACCGCTCTCCACGTCCAGCTTGATCTCCCCGATGGTCTTTCCGAAGTTTTTGTTTTCCGATTGCGTCGAAAGGATCTCCAGGCATTGGATGAGCGGAAGCCCGGCATTGATCATGGTGGCAAACTGGCGGGTAAAGACGACGATGTCCTTGTCCGTGACGCCGCCGCCGACACTCAGGGACGCCAACCAGCCGGCCTCGGCGGCCTTTTCCTGAATGCTCGTGACGGCCACGCGCTGCTGCCGCAGCTTGGCGACGGCCTCCTCGCGAGTCTTGGCTGAGACCTCGCCTTTTTTAGCCGTCCCCTGCCTGGTCTTGCCGACATATGCAAACGTGGCCATCAGCTACCTATGCCCAGGCCTCTCCGCCGGACGCCCGACGTCGTGGCGCCAGGACCGCCGCATCGACCTGAGATTGGAGGGGGCAACAGCCGGGGATATAACCGGATGCGAACCGCTTCGTTCCGACCCGAATCAGGAACCGGAACAAGTCCATTTCATGCCCTATTCCCAAGGGGTTCGGTGACGTAAGAATAGCTAACGGTGGATGGGGAAAGTCTACTGGAGGGGGAGAAGGTTGTCAACTTTGTCCGGCAAACGCTGCAACCCTATGGGAAGAGAATTCGGGCCGGCCCTCCGCTTACGCTTCATCGGTGCTGACGCGGAGATACCCTCGGTACAAATAATGGAAGCCGGAAAGGAGGGTCAGTGCAACCATGCCGTACAGCAACGGCTGCAGGAGCCGGAGGTCCATCGCGCGGGACGTCAAGGCTACGACCAGAATGAGGTAGAGCAGTTGGAAGAGCGTGGTCCCTTTGCCCAGCACCGTCGGCGAAATATCCACGCGCGATTCGGTAATCCGCGCCAACAGCGTCCCCGTCAATAAGATGGTGTCGCGGCTGACGATCAGGATCACGATCCACAAGGGCACCAGATGGAGGACGGACAAGGTGATAAAGCCGGACGTCAGCAACAGCTTGTCGGCCAGGGGATCCAGATAGGAGCCCAGCTTCGTCCGCTGGTTGGCCACCCGCGCGATGGTCCCGTCGAGGCTATCGGTCAGCCCGGCGAGGAGGAGCACCGCCAAGGAGGCATCGTACCGCTGGTACAGGAGGAGCCCGACAAAGACGGGGATCAGCAGGATCCGGAGGATGGTGAGGCTGTTCGGGATATTCATGACGCCCCGGCACGCGCCGGCCATTCTCCTGGTCGCAAGTTCCGGATCGAACCGGAAGCCATCCGAATCATAGGGAGCGGCTAATTGGTTGTCAACCGGTGTTCTCGCAGGCTTCCCGGTTGAACAATGCCGCAGGGCGGACTATAATGGCCTCCGTCCGAACCGCGATCGACGCATTGCAGGGAGGCCGAGGTGAGCACTCTTCCGCTGTCGTTCAAGAAAGAAGGCGTCGTGGAACGCCATCAAATCGAGGGCACCGATCCAAGCGATCGCTCCTTCAGCCGGTCCGTCCAGGTCAGCCGGACCGCCCAAGGCTATCAAGCCAAGGTCATGTACGAAGCCCTCACGGTGGAAGGACAGGTGCAGTCCACCGTCGGAGCGGCCGTCAAGAACGTCATCGACAAGCTCCACGATTGCGGATTCCAGCACATGCGCACCAGACCGAATTTCAAAGGCCGCCGGTACCTGGCCGAGAAAGAAACCTGGGTCGAGTATCCGGACCCTACCTGAAATCACCAGCCTGGGGACGGTGCGGCAAGCCCAGTCGCTTCCGCACCTCCCGAAGCGACCCTCTCGGCCTTGGCCGGGCGGCAGCCTTCGGAAATTCTCTCCGCTGCGCTCTTCGACCGCAGTGCGTCGGTCAGTTTCCGTTTTCCTTCCCGGCCCAGGCTCGGTGGGGTAAGACCCGGCCGGCTCACCGACTCGCCGGCGTCCGCAAGCGTGACGCTCGTTATTCCTCGCGTCGCGGACCCCGCTTCTCCGGTGAAGTCGCTCCTGGCCCTGCCGCACCGTCCAACCGGCTCCGTAACAAAAAAGAAAAGTGGAACGGCGACGAGTCGCCGAGGGACCCGTCGCCGTTCTCGTCGTGGTGAAGCACCGCTCCTCCGACCGGAATCGTGGCATCCCGGTTGCAGTAGCGACGTGCAGTGCCGCGTTAGGCTGTAATGGTCTGGACAGTCAGCGGCAATTTGCTGAGCGTCAACTGTTTCAGATCGACCTTTCGGCTCGCATTGTCGATGTCGATCCCCACAAGATTGCCTTCGGTGTCGTAATCAAGAACGACCCCTTCAGAAATCTCCCGGCTCTCGACGCTTGGTCGTTCAGACAGGTCGATATACAGCGAGTCCGTATCGGGATAATAATTGAGCTTCATGGCTTGAACCCTCTGTCTGGAAACGCGTTGTGGATCGTCACCTTGTCTTCAAGAGTAATCACCCTCAATACCCGTCCTTCAAGCTCCTCGATTTGGCCCCAGAACCGATACCGGTTTCCCTCTTGAGGTTCACTTCGTAGCGGGTTCTCAAGAACCTGGAGGCACCATTTCTTCTTGAGATACGGACGTTTCCGCAAAACCTCCTTCTCGAAATATTCGGTAAACTTGTACCGCGCCACCCTCGGAGGATAACCCTTTTCCCCGAGAATGACCAGCCTTCAGCACAACGTCTGAGTTCAAGGGCCGGCGGTACCTGGCCGAGAAAGAAACCTGGGTGGAGTATCCGGACCCCACATAAAAGGGTCGGCAGGGCCTGAGCCGCCCTGCTCAGACGCTGCGGCTCGACCGCAGTAAGCGTCGCATCTGCTGGCCTGCGCAACTTGCTGGCTTCCTGCTTCGCAAAGCCAGCTTCAAACAGTGCTCGGCCTCATTCACCCGTTGCTTTGACCCGTTGCAAC
>VGXD01000151.1 GCA_016873525.1 Nitrospira sp.
CGGTGAGATTGGACCCGACCAGGAGGATGGCCTTGGCCTTGGTGAGGTCCTCCCAATCGTTCGTCATCCGGCCGACGCCCAAGGCCCGCTGGGCCGCGTGGACGAAATTCACATGGCCGTAGCGGGCGCTGCTATCCAACTGGTTCGTGCCGATCGCCACCCGCATCAGCTTCTGGAACAGATACAGCTCTTCGTTCGTGCAGCGGGCCGTGATCAACCCCGCGATCGCTTGCGGACCGTGCTGGGCCTTGATCTCGGCCAACCGATCCACCGCGACCTGGGCCGCCTCCAGCCAAGGGGCTTCGACCAACTGCGCGGCGCGGCGCAGGAGCGGCTGCCGGAGCCGTTCCTTGCTGTCGATGTACTCGAACCCGAACCGGCCGCGCACGCAGATGCCTCCGTGTCCCTTGGCCGTCTCGGACCGGTCTCCCCATTTGTTCTTCCAGGAGAGCGGCGCGGTGACCCGCACCACTTCGCGATCCTTGGTCTCGACGTACATCTGACAGCCATCCCCGCAGTAATTGCAGGTCGTGGTCGTCTTCTTCAACTGCCAGGGCTTGTACAGATACTTGGAAAACTTGTTCGTGATCGCGCCCACCGGGCAGACGGCCAAACAGTCGCCGCAGAACTCGCAGGCCAGCGGCTGATCGCCCTTGGCCACCACCTGGGTGAAGCCGCCTTTCTTCACGAATTGCAGCGCGTCGATCATCAACACGTCCTTGCAGATGTTGATGCACTCGCCGCAGGCGATGCAGCGGTTCATGTTGAAGTCCAGCACCAGACTGCGGGTATCCTCCGGGATCAGCTTCTGCTTGGCGTTGGCGAGGTTGGTCACCTGGTGGAGGAACGCCATGTCCTGCAGCTCGCAGTGGCCGTCCGCGTCGCAAACCGGGCAATCCAGGGGGTGGACGGACAGATGCTTTTCCACCGCCTTTTTCCTGGCCTGGAACAGGTCGTCGCCCTCGGTGCGGACCACCATCCCGGCCGTGGCCTTGGCGGTGCAGGAGCGGACCGGGGCCTTCTTCCCTTCCACCATCACCAAACACATGCCGCAGGACCCGAAGGGATCGAAGGTATAGTGGTAGCACATGGCGGGGACGATCTTCCCCGTGCCGGAGACCACGTCGTAGAGCGACACGCCGTCCTTGGCCGTGACCGTCTGGCCGTCGATCGACAACTCGATCGACGCGGCTTCAACTTCGGGATTGGTCGCTGGTTTCAATGCCATGAAAACCTCAGGGCGTCACAAAGTCTGAAAGTTTAAAAGTCACAAGTCCGGCCGTCTCGGACTTGATGGCTTGACGACTTTTCGACTTGTGGACATACGTTATCGATCGCACTCGCCCATGACGATGTCGTAGGTGCCGAAGATCGTCACGGCGTCCGCGATCATATAGCCGCGCGACATGAAATCGAACGCGCCCATGTGAATGAACGACGGGGCGCGGATCTTCAGCCGGTAGGGTTTCCCGCCCCCCGTGCTGACGATGTAAAAGCCCAGTTCGCCCTTGTGGGCTTCAGTGCCGCAATAAATCTCGCCAGGCGGCGCGTCAAAGCCCTGCGAGAACAGCTTGAACTGCTGGATCATGGATTCCAGGTTCGTGAAGACCCGTTCCTTCGGCGGCAGGGTGACGCTGGGCACCTGGGCCATGACCGGCCCTTCCGCCGGCATCTGATCCAAGCACTGCCGGATGATCTTCACGCTCTCGTACATTTCCTGGACCCGGATCCAGTACCGATCGTAGGTGTCGCCGTTCTTGCCCACCGGCACGCTGAACTCGCACTTGGGATAGGCCGCATAGGGTTCGTACTTGCGGAGGTCGTAATCCACCCCGGACCCCCGCAGGGTGGGGCCGCTGAGCCCGAAGTTCACGGCGTCCTCGGCCGAAATCACCGCGACACCCTTGGTCCGCGCCAGCCAGATGCGGTTCTTTTCCAGGAACACCACGTACTCGTCTATCTTGGGCGGAAAATAATCCAGAAAGGCCCGCAGCTTGCTCAGCAGCGACGGCGTGAAATCCCGCTCCACGCCGCCGATCCGGTACCAGCTGGTCGTCAGGCGGGCGCCGCAGAGTTCGTCGAACCAGTCCAGGAGAATTTCGCGGTCCCGGAAGGTGTAGAAGAACACGGTCATGGCCCCGATATCCAAGGCCTGCGTGCCCAGCCAGAACTGATGGCCGATGATCCGTTGCACCTCCGCCACGATCGTGCGCAAGTATTCGGCCCGCTCCGGCACCGTGATGCTCATCAGCTTCTCGACGGCCCGGCAGTAGGCGAAGTTGTTGTACATCGCGCAGACATAATCCAAGCGGTCCGTATGCGGGATGAACTGGTGATAGGTGCCGTCCTCCGCCAGCTTTTCGACTCCCCGATGGAGAAAGCCCATGACCGGCGTGGACTTGACGAGCCGCTCGCCTTCGAGTTCCAGCACCACCTTCAAGACCCCGTGGGTGCTGGGATGCTGCGGCCCCATGTTCAGGAGCAGCTCCTCGGTCCGGAGCGTCGGCAAGGTGGGGCTCTCCGGATGCTCCGGGTCCACCTTATAGACGGTCGTGCGTTGATCTTCGAATTTCATAGATACCGTCATGTGTGATCGGTGATGCGTAACGCGCGAGGGAGTCGATTCTCCGAACACCCATTACCGCTCACCCATCACCCTTTACCCTCGTCCAGAAATTCGAACGTGTCCCGCCAGCCCTTGCCTCGCAGCGGGAAATCCTTCCTGAGCGGGTACCCTTCCTCGTAGTCGTCCGGCATGAGGATGCGCCGCAAGTCGGGATGGTTGCGGAAGCGAATCCCCATCATGTCGTAGACTTCGCGCTCCATAAAGTCCGCGCCCTGCCAAATGTCCGTGAGGGAATCGACCACGCAGTCCGCTTCCGGGGTACGGGTCTTCAGCCTGATGCGGTGCCGCTTCCGGATCGAGTAGAACTCCCACACGACTTCAAACCGCTCTTCGTCGTCCGGCCAATCCACCGAACTGACGTGGACGATGTAGTCAAAATCCATCGCGGGGTCGTTGTGGAGAAACAGGGCGACGTCGTGCAGCGCCGTCCGCGCCACCGTGACCGCAAGGTCGCCGCGCCATTCCACGGCCTTGACGAACCCTTCGGGAAACTCCGCCTGTATGCGCTCAGCCAAGGGGTGCATAGCTTCCGAGGAACCGCTTACCCTTTCATCCTTCAGACTTTGACCGCGTCCTTCACTTGCTCCGGCTGCTTCGTGAACACGCGCTTCTGCATGATGCGCTCCTGCAACTTGAGGACGCCGTCAAAAAGCGCCTCCGGCGTGGGCGGGCAACCGGGCACGTAGATGTCCACCGGCACGAACCGGTCCACCCCTTGCACGACGGGGTAGCTGTCATAGATGTTGCCCGATGTCGCGCAGGAGCCCATGGCGATCACGTACTTCGGCTCCGGCATCTGGTCGTAAATCTTTCTGATCACGGGCGCCATCCGGCGGCAGACCGTCCCGGCCACGATCATCAAGTCGGACTGGCGGGGGGAAGCCCGAAACACCCCGGCCCCATAGCGGTCCATGTCGTAGCGGGAGGACACCGCGGCGATCATCTCGATCGCACAGCAGGCCAACCCGAAGGTCATGGGCCAGAGAGACCCTTTGCGCGCCCAGTTGACGGCCTTCTCGATCGTCGTCGTAATGACGTCCAGCTCTCCGTCTTTTTCACGCCGCCCAATCTGGATCAGTCCCACTCCAACGCTCCTTTGCGCCAGGCATAGACATAGGCCACCAGAAACAATGCGATGAACACCAGCATTTCGACCAATCCGATGAAGCCGATCTTGCCGAAGACGACGGCCCAGGGATAAAGAAAGATCACCTCAATATCGAAGATGACGAACAGCATGGCGAAGATGTAGTAGCGAACCGGAAACGGCATGCGGGCATCTGAAAAGGGCTCGCTCCCGCACTCGTAGGCGCTGAGCTTTTCCGCTTCCGGGTACTTCGGCTGGACGAGATAACTGACGATGAGCGTGACCACGCCGAACAACAACGCGATCACGACAAAGATCACAACGGGAAAGTACCGGCTTAAATACTCGAAGAGCAGTTCCGTCCCGGTCACAAAAACCTCGCTCTCAACACCTTGACTTACCACGAGGATTCGGCATCTTAGACCTTGCCGATTTCCAATATCAAGAGAACAAAGGACCTACCCGGACGATACCGAAAGCCCTAGCCGAACATTCACATCTACTAGGCCTTGGTTTCTGAAAAGCAGGAGATGTTAGTTTGAATGAGGAAAACAGAGAAGAAGCGCTTGCCGGCGTTAAGATGGGTTGAGCACGTAACCTATGAATTCATTTGCCTTTCTTCATCTTGCCCGGTGGCATTTTGAGGGCTGCCGGAGGCTTTGCTGTCCCCTGATCCCATTCGGATTCAAGGGGAGGCACGGCCTTGGCCTTCGTCCTCCGATGGATTTGGGTTTCGATGCGACGCGCAGGACTCCCCACTGAAGCCGAATCTCCTCGCGGCGGTTGCTTGGCCTCGCTCACCCTTGGCCCTCCGGATAGATCGCAGCCCTCGTCATCTGCCATGATGACGTCGCGTCACTGCCAGCGCGGGACTGGAAGGGGATGGCGTTCCTCCGGCTGCAACCCAGGCTGGGCCGGCTCGGCTGGTTCCCCAGGCCCATGACTGGCGTCATACAACCGTTCATTTCCATTGATCCCATCTTCCTCCGGGTCCGACCACATCTCGCCTTGACCCGGCTCGAACTCGCCGTTTGCATTGAGGTCCACCCAATAGAAGAGCGGATGGGGCATGGTCACGACGACCGGCGTCCCAAACTCATCCAGCCAGACCCGATAGGTGCGCCGGGCCGTCATAAAGTCGGTTCGCCCCAGCCCCTGCATGTCGAAGCGTCTGAAAAACATGTCGTTGCGCCAATCGTAGTAGGCCTCGACTTCGCGGCGGTCATACTCCGCCGGCTCCTCCGGCAAGGCCTGGCTCTGGGTCGTAACACGCAGAGGCATCGCGGCCACGTCATCACCGCCACAGAACCCCATGGCCAAGAGAGTCGCCAGTCCTGAAACGCCCGCACAGACCCGTAGCATCAATGCAACGTCTTTCACTCTATTCATGAGGGACACGCCTTGCGGGAACCCTAACACCGGGGCTAGGGCCTGTCAAACCCTCGAGATTCGACAACACCGTCGGGCAACTTGGCTTGACAACGTGCCGCGTTTTGCTATCGTGACCGCACGGCTTTCTTTCGATTGAATCGATTGCGTGGACTCATGGCACGATCCTCGACTCCCCGGCTCTCTCTCTCGATCTTGGCATCGGCGACCCTCTTTGCCGCTCTGCTTCCTCCGCCGGTTCTGCCCGCGCCTCCCGACCCGACAGGCCTCGGCGCGGTCACGCGCGGCGAGGCTGCGCTGACCTTTTCAGCCGGCTTCATCCGCCAAGGTCTGCCGCTGGAAGGGGTGATCAGCCAAATCACCGGCGACTCCCAAACCACCGGCAATAAAATGCTGCTCGGCGAGGGCGATGTCACTTACCTGCACCTGGCCAAGTCTTCGGAAGCCGCGCTGGGGGACCTCTATAC
>VGXD01000152.1 GCA_016873525.1 Nitrospira sp.
CGCCAAAAAGGCTTTTTCCCCGTCTTGCGCGAGACGCCGCCATCCTCCGAGACGAAGGACCATCCGGCCGGGTGGCAAGCCAGCCTCATCGCGCGCATGTTGACGCTCAAACGGGCCCATCCCTTGCCGGCTCAGTCGCCTTTGCCGGAGACCTTCGATTTTTCGCTGGACCGCAACCAGCAATGCCCCACCGAGACCCAGTTCGACGGCTTTGCCGAATCCTATCCGCTCTGGGGCATGCCCTATGGCCTGCCGGGACTGACGGACCGCGAGCAGGGGCTCCTCCTGCGTTGGATCGAAGAAGGGGCTCCCTACCAGGACCAGGCTCCGCTGCCTCCCGCCTATGGGGCCCGCATCAGGGAATGGGAGGCCTTCCTCAACGGGGACTCGCCCAAACAGCAGTTGATGAGCCGGTACCTCTACGAGCACCTGCATCTGGCCAATCTGTATTTCGACGACCTTTCCGACCGGCGCTATTTCCGCCTCGTCCGCTCGCGCTCGGCGCCGGGCCGGCCGATCGACCTCATCGCCACGCGCCGGCCCTATGACGACCCCGGCGTCCCCCGCGTCTACTACCGGCTCCAGCCGCTGCGCACGAGCGTCCTGGCCAAGACGCATATCCCCTATGCCCTCGGCCCGACACGCAAGCACCGCTATGCGGAGTTGTTCCTGACCGCCGCCTACGACGTCCGCAACCCGCCGACCTACGAGCCCGACGTCGCTTCCAACCCCTTTCTCGCCTTTCGCGACCTGCCCGTCCGGTCGCGCTACAAGTTCCTGCTCGACGACGCCCAGGCCTTCATCATGCAGTTCATCAAGGGACCGTCCTGCCGAGGGCCTGTGGCGCTGGACGTGATCGACGACCGCTTCTGGCTTTTCTTCCTGGACCCGGACAGCGCCGCCCTGGACCACCTGGACGAATTCCTGGCGCGCGAGAGCAAGCATCTCTACCTGCCGATCGAGGAGAGCACCGACCGGCTGGGGCTGTTGTCCTGGTTGAAGTACTCCCGGATGCAAAACGAGTTTCTCAAGGCCAAGCAGGCCTACATGGATCAACTGCAAGTGAACGACGAGGTCCCCGAACTGCGCTTCATCTGGAACGGACGAGGGTGGAACACGAACGCCGCCCTGACCGTGTTCCGCCATTCCGACAGCGCATCGGTCGTGCAGGGCCTGGTCGGGACCGATCCCAAAACAGCCGTCCTGCTCAGCTACGACTTGTTCGAGCGGATCTACTATCTGCTCGTGGCGGGCTTCGACGTCTACGGCTTCATGGGGCACCAGCTCGACTCGCGCCTCTACATGGATTTCCTGCGCATGGAAGGGGAATTCAACTTCCTCGTCCTCCTGCCCAAGGAGCAGCGACAGAAGGAGCGGGACTTTTGGTATCGGGACGCGCACGACTCGGTCAAGGACTACGTCTACGGCAGCCACATCCACTTCGATTACGAGAGCGGCATCCAATACCGGACCAACGATCCCAAGGCCGAACTCTTGACCCTCCTGCGCCGACGCCTCACCGGCGCGCTGAACAGGGCCTACGACCTCGGCGGCGAGACGGACCCGGCGCTGCGCGCTGAGTTGGAAGTGCTGGCGCAGCTACGCGGGCGCGCGCTGAAATGGCTGCCCGAGGTCGCGTTTCTGGCCGTCACGGACAGCGCCGGCGAAGCCCTGCGCGAGGACCGTCTCTACACGCTGCTCCACGATAACGGGTTCAGCAACATCGCCTCGCTGTTCAACCAGGAGGCCCGCCGGTTGCCAGACGAGGACGGCCTGACCGTGACGCGCGGCTTCATCGGCGCCTATCCCAACGCCTTCTATCGGGTGGACCGCGCCGGCCTGCCGCAGTTCATCGCGGCCGTCGCCAGCCTCACAAGCGAAGCAGACTATCGCAAACTGGTCGAGCGCTTCGGCGTCCGCCGCACCAGCCCGGATTTCTGGCAGCACAGCGACCAGCTCCACCAGGCCTACCGGGCCCGCGAACCCATCGAGTCGGGCTTGTTCGATTACAACCGGCTGGAGAATCGGTAGAAGGCAAGAGCGTTGGCGCCGGAGAAAACAGACAACCAGGCTTGCACAAACGCGGTCACGGCTTGGGGATTTCTAGGTCCTTGCAGATCTTCTTGGCTAGGAAGTCGTTGATCTCGCGATGGCGGGGCACGGTGGAAATTTTGCCGGCGGTGCGGTTGACATAGACGCTGTGATTGCCGCCTTCTCGCAGAAGTTGAACGGCGTGACGTTCGAGGTGACGGAGCAGATCGATCCGCTTCATGAAATCAGGGCAAGCGGCTCACGGATTACGATCTTGTTCCGCAAAGTCTCTTCGGCCAAGGCGCGATTCGATTCCAGCACCAGTTGGACAGCTTCTTGAAGATTGGCCCGTGCTTCATCGAGCGTGTCACCCTGGGAATTAGCGCCAGGCACTTCCTCAACAAAAGCGATATAGCCTTCCGGAACTTGCTGGAAAACAGCAGTCAACTGTTCCTTCATAACATCGGTCTCCCTTTAGGGTGAAAGTATAGCAGAACGGCCGCGAGAAGCCCACCTTGCAACCCGATAGATAACTGGACTCAGAACGGCCGCCGCACCAGCCCGGACTTCTGGCAGCACAGCGACCAGCTCCACCAGGCCTACCGGGCCCGCGAACCCATCGAGTCGGGCTTGTTCGATGACAACCGGCTGGAGAATCGGTACGCCATCAGTCTTGACTCGGAAACATCGCCGGGCCCTCGTTCGCACTCAGCGGAGCCAGGCACTGCGGATCATCGTGCCCTGGACTGTTGACCCAGACACTCACCGGATAGAGGGTCAGGCACTCCGACGGAACAGGACGGAGCAGCGGCAGCAAGGCCTCTGTCTGCCGGATGTTCGGATCGAGCCACAACGCATAGTCCTTGGGATCGAGCAGGACCGGCATGCGGTCATGGATCGGCGCCATGGCCTCGTTGGCCCCGGTGGTGAGGATCGTGCAGGATTCCACCGCCACCCCCTCGGCCGATTGCCAAGGCTCCCAGAGGCCGGCCAAGGCAAAGGGGCCGCCGTCCCGCTTCCGAATATAAAAGGGCTGTTTCGTCCGCCCCTCCCGCCGCCATTCATAAAAGCCGTCGGCCAGTACCAGACAGCGCCGGTGCCGGAAGGCCGACCGAAAGGCCGGCTTCTCCGCCACCGTTTCCGCACGGGCATTGATCATGCGGATGCTGATGGCCGGGTCCTCAGCCCAGGACGGGATGAGCCCCCAGCGGAACAGCACGCAATCCCGCTTGGCTGACTCAGGATGGAGACGGATGGCGGCGACCGGCTGACTCGGCGCAATGTTGTACCGAGGCGTCAGCAGGGGCGGGTCATCGAGGGAAAATTCTTGGGCGATAACGTCAGGAGGAGCCGTCTGAGAGAAGCGTCCGCACATGGCGAAGACTAACAAAATTCTGGGAGCGATTTATAGAGGGAGAGGAAGCGCCTCACCCATTCTTGCTGTCTAGGCTTGTGATTGAGGGCTCTCCCCACCTAAGTCATTCGTGATGAGGCGAAACTGTTCGAGGGCAGCCTCCAAATCATCCACGATTTCGGTGGCGATGACATCGGGATCGGGAAGGTTGTCGGAGGCTTCGAGGGATTCGTCTTTGAGCCAGAAGATGTCGAGACTGGCCTTGTCGCGTGCGACCAGCTCGTCGTAATCATAGGAGCGCCAGCGGCCGTCGGGTTTCTTCTCGGACCAGGTCGCCTTCCTTTCATGCCGATTTGCCGGGTTGTAGCACTTCACGAACTCGTCGAGGTCTTCCCGCTTGAGCGGATTCGTCTTGAGGGTGAAATGTTGGTTGGTACGCAGGTCGTAGATCCAGAGCTTCTTCGTCCAGGCGGTTTCGCTGGCCGGTTTCTTGTCGAAGAAGAGGACGTTCGCCTTCACGCCTTGGGCATAGAAGAGGCCGGTCGGGAGACGGAGCAGCGTGTGCACATCGCAGTCATGGAGTAGCTTCCGCCGAACTGTCTCCCCTGCCCCACCTTCAAACAGCACATTGTCCGGCACGACGACGGCGGCGCGGCCATTCACCGCGAGGATGGTCTTCACATGCTGGACGAAATTCAGTTGTTTGTTCGAAGTCGTCGCCCAGAAGTCGTCACGCTCGTAGGTCTCGCGTTCCTTGGAGACTTCGCCTTCCTGTCCTACAACGGTGTAGCTGCTTTTCTTGCCAAACGGCGGATTGGTGAGGACGATGTTGAACCGCTCGCCCGGATCGGAGGCAAGTGAATCAGCCGCCTCAATCGGCTCGAAGTCCTGCGAGCCGATGCCGTGCAGCAAGAGATTCATGGCGCAGAGACGGACGACACTCTGCACCAACTCATAGCCTTTCAACGTTTCTTCTTTGAGCTTTTTCTTCTCCGGCTTGGTGAGGTTGGGATTGTACTGCACCACATAATCGTGCGCGGCAAGCAAGAAGCCCCCGGTTCCGCAGGCCGGGTCGCAGATCGTGTCGCCTGGCTTTGGCGCGACGCAGTCCACCATCGCTTGGATGAGTGGGCGCGGGGTGAAGTATTGACCGGCTCCACCTTTCACGTCTTCGGCGTTCTTTTGGAGCAGCCCCTCGTAGGCGTCGCCCTTCACATCGGCGCTCATCGCCGACCAGTCTTCCTTGTCAATCAGGTCCACGATCAGGCGGCGCAGTTTGGCCGGGTCTTGGAACTTGTTCTGTGACTTGTTGAAGATCAGGCCGAGGAGGCCTTTCTCGTTGCCGAGCTTCTCTAAGCTGTGGCGGTAGTGGTCGAACAGCTCATCGCCATCCTTCTTCAGCAGACTCTGCCAACTGTACTTGTCGGGAATCGGGCTCGACTGATTGTACGGTGGCTTCGTCCGCTCGTCGGCCATCTTGAGGAAGAGCAAATACGTCAACTGCTCGACGTAGTCGCCGTAGCTCATCCCGTCGTCACGGAGGACGTTGCAGTAGTTCCAGAGCTTCTGAACGATGGCGGATGGACTCACTTTATGATGGCCTCACTTCCGATCATCAGGTATACTTGTCCCAAGAAAAGGCTCATCGCCATGCAGAAAAAGCCGCTCATCGAAACCAATCCTCACCTCACGGTCACGGCCCGCTACCGGAAGGCTCTGGTAGCCAACGTCGCCAGTTCCACGGCGATCGAGACCGGCACATCGGTTGAATCCATTGCGCGTCTCCTCACCAAACCACGGAAGACGCAGGCCATCAAGAAGACCGGCCGCTCTCCTCGATAATCTGTTCAAACAGCCGCTCCATCGGCGCATAGCGCTTATCGAGACCTGCTTGAATCGCGGCAATGTACGCGCTCTTTCCCTCCCCGGCAATCGAGCGATAGTTCAAGAGTGGCAACCCGGCCTGAAGCGCCATGAGGGTCGAGAGCACGCGAGCGAGACGACCATTCCCATCGCGAAACGGGTGAATGAGCACTGACCAGCCGGGAGTTTTTGTACCACCTACCATGTTAGGCCTCAGCTCGCAAGCTGGAGGGCTTCGGGGACGGGTGGCCGGCCCCCGAGACTGCTGTGTGGCCGGACGGTGTTGTAGTGCGTCCGC